>JAUIEL010000447.1 GCA_030428825.1 bacterium | reverse complement strand
CGAGGGGCCGGGCCGACAGCGAACGCCACTCCCCTCCCGTACGCGTTCACCGCCCCGCGCGCAGCGGAACGCCCCGCGCAGCGGAACGCCCCGCGCAGCGGCCCCACGCTCCACGCGCAGTGCCCCCAGCCCCGCGCAGCGGCCCCACGCTCCACGCGCAGTGGACTCTGCCCCGCGCAGCGGTGTCACCAGCCCGCGCAGCTCCCCCCGCGCAGCACCACCAGCCGTGCGGCCAGCACCCCAACCCCGTCCGGCGCCACATCCTCCCCGACCGCCTCGACCGTCGCCGCCACCGCCGCCGGCGCTCCCCCACTCTCCACCTGGACCCTCGCCTCCTCGAACGGCTCGTCCGGGTCGTCGTCGAGCGACAGGAACAGGCTCGGTCCGCGCAGTCCGTGGCGCATCGCCAGCTCCCCCACCGCGGTGCTCGGCAGCGTGTACGGGAACCGCGCCGCCTCCGGCTCGCGGCCCGGCGCGAGGCTCGCCTGGAAACGGAGGTCCGCGTCGAGCGACCCGAGGACCGAGCCGACGATCACGGCGGTCTCTTCGCGCACCGACTCCGGCAACACCTCCCCGATCCCCGCCGCCTCGGCGGCGACCAGGAGCGCGCGCGACATCGGGTCGAGGCGCCGGAAGGTCCGGTTCGCGGTCCCGAACAGCGCCCTCCACGCGCGGTCCGGGTCGAGCGGCGCGATCCCGAGCGCGTCCCACCGCCGGTCGAAGCCGCCGCTCCCCACGACGCCGTGCGCGTCGACGCTCCCGGTCGCCACGACGACGCTCGTCCCGTTCACGACGCGAACACCACCGCGGCCTGCATCCCGCCGAACCCGCCGGCGAGCTTCAGCGCGACGCGCGCCCGCGCGAGCTTCTCCTCCCGCCGGACGAGGGCGAGCCGCGCGTCGACGTCCGGGTCGTCGAGGCCGACGTTCGCCGGCGCTCGCGCGCGGCGGAGCGCCTCGATCGCGACGATCGACTCGATCACGCCGGCGGCCCCGAGCGTGTGCCCGGTCTGCGCCTTCGTCCCGAACGTCGGCGGCGTCGCCCCCCCGAACAGGCGCACCAGTCCGCCCGCCTCCATCGCGTCGTTGAACGGCGTCCCGGTCCCGTGGGCGTGGACGACGTCGACGTCGCCGCGCTCGACCCCGGCCGCGGCGAGCGCGCGCCGGCCCGCGAGCTCGAGCCCCCGCCCCTCCGGGTCCGGACCGCTCACGTGGTGCGCCTCGTTCGCCTCGCCGCACCCGGCGACGCGCACGCCGACCGATTCGTCCTCGACCGTCGACAGGAGGAGCGCGCCCGCCCCCTCTCCGAGCGTCAGCCCCCGGCGCGCCCGGTCGAACGGACGGCACCCGGCGGGGTCGAGCGCCATCATCGCCGAGAACCCGCGCAGCACGAACCGCGACAGGACGTCGACGCCGACGACCAGGACCCGCCGCTCCCCGCGACCGAGCCGGCGGCCGGCGAGGGCGATCGCCGAGAGCCCCGACGCGCACGCGCACGAGACCGCCTGGACCTTCCCCCCGAGGCCGAGCTCGTGCGCGAGGCGCCGCGCGAGCGAGGACGGCCGCCCGAGGCCGTCGCCCGCTCCCTCGACGCCGCCGAGGTCCGCCTTCGTCGACGCGAGGACCAGGCCGACGGTCGCCGGATCGGGTCGCCCCCCCTCGGAGAGCGCCTCGATCGCGGCGCGCCGGGCGACGCGGAGGACGAGCGGGGTGAACGCCTCGCCCTCGACCGACCCCGCCCCGAGCTCGGCCGCGACGCGGGTGGCGACCTCGACGTCCGCGGTCCGGACGCGCGGGCGGACGGCGGACTCGCCGCGGAAGATCGCGTCGAGCGTGCGGCAGCGACCGGCCCCGAACGCCGTGACCATCCCCCGGCCGGCGACGTGGACGGCGGTCATCGGGCGGACCGGAGGACGGGTGCGGCGCGCGGCGGGAGCACGACCTCGATCCTACCTACCCGCTCCTTCCAACGGTCGGTACCCTGGCTTCGTTTCAGGGGGCGGCCGCGCTCGGCGCCGTCGGCCGCCATCCCTCGATCGCGCCCGCGATCCACCCTCGACGAAGAAGAGATGTCCATGTCGCGTTTGCTCCTCTGTCTCGTGCTCCTCGTCCCCGCCCTCGCCCCGCTCGCGCCCGCCGCCGACGGCGAGACGCTCCTCCTCCAGAGCCCGACGGTGTCGAAGGACCACGTCGTGTTCGTGTACGCCGAGGACCTCTGGATCGTTCCGCGGAGCGGCGGCGACGCGCGGCGACTGACGAGCCATCCGGGAGCCGAGGGGGCGCCCCAGCTCTCCCCCGACGGGAAGCTGGTCGCGTTCACCGGCGAGTACGAGGGGAACGCGGACGTCTACGTCATCCCGGTCGAGGGCGGGGCGCCGCGCCGGCTGACTTGGCACCCGGGCGGCGACGCGGTCGTCGACTGGCACCCGGACGGCGAGCGCATCCTCTTCCGGAGCAGCCGGAACGCCGGCGCGCCGGTGCAGACGCTCTTCCTCGTCCGGCTCGACGGCCAGGGCCTCCCCGAGGAGCTCCCGATCCCGAAGGCGAACCACGCGTCGTTCGACGCGGACGCCTCCCACCTCGCGTACACGCCGTTCCGCGACGCCTTCCGGAGCTGGAAGCGCTACCGGGGCGGCACGACGCCGCCGATCTGGATCGTCGATCTCGAGACGTACGACACGGAGGAGATCCCGCACGTCAACGCGTCCGACACGTTCCCGTGCTGGCTCGGCGGGCAGGTCTACTTCGCCTCCGACCGCGACGACCGCATGAACCTCCATCGGTACCGCCCGGGCTCGGGGAAGGTCGAGAAGCTGACCGACTTCGACTCGTTCGACGTGCGGAGCATGGACGCCGGCGGCGGCGCCCTCGTCCTCGAGCAGGCCGGCGCGCTCCACCTGTACGACCCGAAGAGCGGCGAGCTCTCCCGGATGTCGATCCGCGTCCGCGCCGACGGGCTGTACGCGCTCCCCCGCTGGCAGAGCGTCGCCGGGGCGGTCCGGAACGCGAGCGTCGCGCCGAACGGCAAGCGCGCCGTGTTCGAGGCGCGGGGCGAGATCGTCACGGTGCCGAAGGAGAACGGCGACGCGCGGAACCTGACCCGATCGCCGGGCGCGCACGACCGCGACCCGGCCTGGTCGCCGGACGGCGAGAAGATCGCGTGGTTCTCCGACGCCGACGGCGAGTACCGCCTGCTCGTCGCCGACCGGCTCGGCCGCGAGCCGCCGAAGACGTACGACCTCGGCGAGGGCGGCTTCTATCACGACCCGGCGTTCTCGCCGGACGGCGAGCACGTGCTGTTCGTCGACAAGACGAACCGGATCGCGTTCGTCACCCTCGAGACCGGCGCGGTGACCGAGGTGGCGACGGTCCAGGGTTCGCTCGGCGTCGTCCTCCCGACCGCCACGTGGTCCCCCGACTCGAAGTGGATCGCGTTCGAGAACCGCAACCCCCGCACGATGTACGACCACGTCGCGCTCTACGAGATCGCGACCGGCGAGGTCACGCGCGTGACCGACGACTTCGGCGCCGCCGGGGACCCGGCGTTCTCGGGGGACGGGAAGCACCTCTTCTTCACCGCCTCCGTCGACGTCGGCCCGAACCTGTTCGGCCTCGACATGAGCACGTCCGCGTCCCGCGACCCCGAGTCGAACCTCTACGTCGCGGTCCTCGCCGCGGACGGCGAGAACCCGCTCGCGCCGAAGAGCGACGAGGCGGTCGGCGACGACGACAAGAAGGAGAAGAAGGACGGCCGCGACGACGAGGGCGTGCGGAAGCAGGACGAGGGGGACGAGGCGAAGGCCGGCGAGAAGGCCGACGACGCGAAGGGGAAGGGCGCGCGGGGGAAGGGGAAGAAGGAGGTGACGGTCCGGATCGACCGGGACGGCATCGATCAGCGGATCCTCGCCCTCCCGATCTCCTCCGGCCGCTACGGCGGGCTCGCGGCGAACGAGAAGACCCTCTTCTTCCTCGAGGGGACCGACGACGGGCCGCGCCTCCGGAGCTTCGACTTCGACGACCGCGAGGCGAAGACGGTCGCGGACGGCGTCTCGTCGTACGAGCTCTCCTCGAACGGCAAGTGGCTCCTGACGAACAGCCGCGGGAGCTGGTCGATCCGACGCGCGGCCGGCGGGAGCGGCGGCGCCGAGCGGATGGGCGGCGACGACGTGCGGAGCGGCCGCGACCGCCGCGGCGGCGGACGCCTCGACATCGACAGCGTGCTGGTCCGGGTCGAGCCGGAGGCGGAGTTCGAGCAGATCCTCCACGAGGTCTGGCGCATCCAGCGCGACTACTTCTACGACGAGCAGATGCACGGCGTCGACTGGCCGGCGATGTGGCGCCGCTGGAAGCCGTTCCTCGAGCACGTCCGACACCGCGCCGACCTGAACGTCCTCGTGTACGAACTGATCGGCGAGCTGGCGTGCGGTCACCAGTACGGCGGCGGCGGCGACATGCCGGACGCTCCGCGCGGCGTCCGCGTCGGGCTGCTCGGCGCCGACTGGACGATCGACCGCAGCCGCTATCGGATCGAGCGGATCTTCGCCGGTCAGAACTGGAACCCGCGACTCCGCGCGCCGCTCACCGAGCCGGGGGTCGACGCCCGGGAAGGGGACTACCTGATCTCGGTGAACGGCCGCCCGGTCATGGCGGACGACAACCTCTTCCGCGCGTTCGAGAACACGGCCGGGAAGCAGGTCGAGATCACGCTCGCCTCGGCTCCCGACGGCCTCGACGCGCGGACCATGACCGTGGTGCCGCTCCGGAGCGACGCGCAGCTCCGCCGCTACTCCTGGATCGAGGAGAACCGCCGCCGCGTCGACGAGCTGTCGGACGGGCGCCTCGCGTACATCTACATGCCGAACACGGGCGGCCAGGGCCGGGAGGCGTTCGACCGCGACTTCTACAGCCAGCTCGACAAGGACGGCGTCATCCTCGACGAGCGGTACAACGGCGGCGGCCAGGTCGCCGACTACGTGATCGACGTCCTCTCGCGCCGCCGGATGTCGTACTGGATGAACCGCGAGAAGTGGCTCGCCCAGTCGCCGTTCGGGATGATCGAAGGGCCGAAGGTGATGATCATCAACGAGTCGGCCGGCTCGGGCGGGGACTGGATGCCGTGGACGTTCCAGAACCGCGGGATCGGGCCGCTCGTCGGCACGCGGACCTGGGGCGGGCTGGTCGGGATCTCCGGCTACCCCCCGCTGATGGACGGCGGCTTCATCACCGCCGCCAGCTTCGGCGTGATGGACGTCAACGGCGATTGGGCGGTCGAGAACGTCGGGGTCTCCCCCGACTACGAGGTCGTCGAGTGGCCGAAGGAGGTCATCGCCGGCCGCGACCCGCAGCTCGAGAAGGCGGTCGAACTGGCGCTCCGGGCGCTCGAGGAGAACCCGCCGGCGGAGCGCCCGGGCTATCGGCCGCCGTCGAAGCGCTGAGCCGATGCCGCTCCCCCGGATGCCCCGCCTGACCGTCGACCTCATCCTCCGCTGCCGCGGAGGACTGGTCCTGGTCGAGCGGGGCCACGAGCCGTTCGGCTGGGCGCTCCCCGGCGGCTTCGTCGAGTGGGGCGAGACGCTCGAGGAGGCCGCGGCCCGCGAGGCGAAGGAGGAGACCGACCTCGACGTGAGGATCGTGCGCCAGCTCCACGCCTACTCCGACCCGGCCCGCGATCCGCGCGGCCACACCGTCACCGTCGCCTTCCTCGCCGACGCCGACGGCGACCCGAAGGGCGGCGACGACGCCAGGACGGCCAGGATCTTCCCCGTCGACGCCCTCCCCGACCTCGTCTTCGACCACGCCGAGATCGTCGCCGAGTACCTCGGCGCGCAGCGCGGCTAGGAACGTGTCCTAGACGCTGCGCGGCGTGGAACGCGTTCGGGAACGTCTTCGCGTTCGCTACGGCGGAGGCCGGAGGAGGGACGAGCTCTCCGACCCGCTCACGTCCTCGCGCGATGCGTCGGGCGTGGTCTCCGCGAAG
>JAUIEL010000446.1 GCA_030428825.1 bacterium | reverse complement strand
GCCGTACCGCATGTAGACGGTCTGGATCCCCTGGAACATGTCGTGCGGCGCGAGGTTCGTCACGAGGGTGTCGTTCGGGAAGACCTTGTTCGTGTTGAAGGTCATGTCGAACGCGGCGCCGATCGAGTTCACTCCGGCCTTCGGGATCTCGGAGTTCTCCCCCATGATCAGCAGCCCTCCGCCCGACTGCACGAACGCCTGGATCTTCTGGACCTCGGCCGGCGAGTACGCCGAGTGCGCCGCGCTGAGGGCGCTGATCACGATCACCTCGTAGGTCGACAGGTCGAGGTTCAGCACGCCGACCGGCGACTGGGTGATCGTGTACCCGAGCCCGGTCAGCACGCCGCCGAAGCTCGAGAACTGGTTCGGCAACGAGTAGAAGTCGTTGTAGAGGCCGTGGTGCGAGTCCCAGAGGATCGCGGCCTGGCCCGTGGCGGTCGGGGCGCCGGCCGCGCACGCGCCGGCGGCGAGGAGGGCCGCGGCGAGGGTGCGCCGGACGGGAATCGTCTTCGTCATGGTCTCCGTTCCTCCATCGCGGCTCGAGGCCGGGGTCGTCCCGGAACCATGCGCCGTCCGACCGCCTCGCCGGTCGTCCCTTCACCGGAATCCTGCGGCTTTCCTCGATCGGGTCGGCGCGGGCCGAAGATCATCCGAGAGCTCCGTTGTGTTTCGCTCCCCGAATGGGCAGCATGTTCCGGCTCGAGCCCTCGCGGCCCGAGCGACCGAGTGCAACACTCTTCCGATTCGAACGGCAGCGCGGCTTCGGCCCCGCCCCTCGCGTCGATCGACCACCGCGCTCACGGGCGGAGATCCGGGACGGTTCCCGGGTCGATGTCCTTCGACGTTCGACCTTCGATCGCCTTGGCGCCGTCGGGGGTGAGGATCCTCCTCCAGGACCTGGGGGATCGACCGAGGCTGACTCGAGGATCGTGTCGTCCCCTGAAGACCGCACGATTCGGCCGTTTCAATCCCAGTCCCGAGCGTGACGGGTCTGAGTCGGTTCGCCAACACCGGCGAGTCGACACGCGGACACGTCGTCTCTTCGACGGCGCGTCCGATCGATTCGATTGGAGCAAGAAATGGCCAGCAAACTGTACGTCGGAAACATGTCCTTCAACATGACGGAGAGCGAGCTCGAGACCGCCTTCACCGAGTTCGGCACGGTCCGCTCGGCGAACATCATCACCGACCGCGACACCGGGCGCCCGCGAGGATTCGCGTTCGTGGAGATGGGGTCGGACGCCGAGGCGCAGGCCGCGATCGACGGCATGAACGGTCGCCAGGTCGACGGCCGGGCCTTGACCGTCAACGAGGCGAAGCCGCGCGAGAACCGTGGCGGCGGCGGCAACCGCTGGTGATCCGACGCGCCCCCGAGGGGGCGAGCGCCAGCAGGGCAGGGGAGGGTCTCCGAGCATCTCTCGGGGGCCCTCCTTCCTTTCATCCCGGGATCACAGACGCGCCGCCAGCCGATCGATCTCCTCGCGGGGCGCCCGCACCCGCACGCGGGTCCCCTCCTCCTCGTGGACCTCCTCCAGCACGCGGCACGACTCGTGGATCGTGTGGAGGAACCCCGCGTCCCGGTACGGCACGAACAGCTCGCCGTCGACCATGTCGCGCTCGAAGAAGCGGACGATCCGATCGTGGAGCCGCGCGACGTCGTCCGGGTCGAAGGCCGAGCCGAGGAACGCGTCGGGGAACTCCTCCCGCAGCGCGGCGCGCGTCGGGGCGTCGATCCGGTCGGTCTTGTTCAGCACCAGCAGCGTCGGCCGCTCGCCGGCGCCGACCTCGCCGAGGACCTCGCGGGTCACCTCGAGCTGGCCGCGGAACACCGGGTCGGACGCGTCGACGACGTGCAGCAGCAGCCCGGCGTCGCTCGCCTCCTGCAGCGTCGAGCGGAACGACGCCACGAGGTCGTGGGGCAGCTTCTTGATGAACCCGACGGTGTCCGACACGAGGATGCGCGGGCGGGTCTCCGGCCAGAGCGCGCGGACCGTGGTGTCGAGCGTCGCGAACAGCTTGTCCTGCACCAGCACGTCGCTGCCGGTCAGGCGCCGCATGAGCGACGACTTCCCGGCGTTCGTGTAGCCGACGATCGCGACCGAGCGCCGCTCGATCCGGCGGCGGCGGCGCGTGTCCGCGTCGCGCCGCACCCCCTCGAGTTCGTGCCGCAGCTCGGCGATCCGGTCGCGGACGCGGCGGCGCTCCAGCTCGCTCGCCGACTCCCCCGCCCCCTTCCCGCCGATCCCGCCCCGCTGGCGGTCGCCGCGGCCGGCGACCCGCAGCCGCGGCGCGAGGTACGCGAGGCGGGCGATCTCGACCTGCAGCTTCGCCTCGCGCGTCCGCGCGTGGCGCTGGAAGATGCCGAGGATGACCGCCGTCCGGTCGAGCACCTCCGCCGAGGTCGCCCCCTCGAGGTTCCGGAGCTGGCGCGGCGTCAGCTCGTGGTCGACCACGACGACCGACGCCCGCTCCTCCGGCGGGACCGGCGCCGCCGCCTCGGACCCGTCGGCCTCCTCGGCCTCCTCGCCGGCCTCGGCGTCGTCGACCTCGTCGTCCGTCTCGTCGTCCTCCCCCTCCTCCCACGGGTGGATCGTCTTCTTCCCCGGACGCCGCGTCACCCCGGCCGGGACGACGCCGGTTCCGCCGGTGTGCCGGGCCAGCTCGACCAGCTTCCCCCGGCCGAACAGCCCCGCCGCGCCGAGCGCGCGCCGCTTCTGCGTGACCCGCGCCACGGGGCGGTAGCCGAGCGTCTCGACGAGGCGATGCAGCTCGTCGAGCGACCCCTCGGTCTCGCGCTCGTTCGAGTCGGGGAGCTCCACCGCGGCGAGGACGGCGCGGGGACGGGACGGGGCGTTCGGTGAGGGCATGGGAGGCGCTCGGTACGGGACGGCCGGACACTCTACCCGGAGGCCCCTCCTCCGCGCAGTCCCACGAGACGCGCGGAGGGCCGCGCTCCGGTCGGAACGCGGCCCCCGCCTCGGCTCGACCGGGCGACCGTCGCGGCGCGGAGACCGGGCTCCGGCCGCGCTCGGCTCACCCGGTCACCCGGTCACCCGGTCACCCGGCCCCGGGCTCGCCGGGTCACTGGGCGACGGCGCGGAGGCCGTTCGACGCCCCGTCGACCGCGGTCCCCGTCGGGTTCAGGACCCAGCACTGCATGTAGATCGACGTCCCCGCGGGGATGCCGGCCGGCCAGGCCGCCGGCAGCGCGAACGATCCCGTGGCGTCGGTCGCGACGTTCAGGATCACGTTCAACGACGGCACCATGATCCCGCCCTCGAACGGGACGTCGATCTGCGACAGCCCGACGACGAAGAGCGTCGGCCGCGACGCCGCGGCGTTGGTCAGCTCGAGCGTGAGCGGCGAGCCGGACGTCAGCGGCCCGGACCCGGCGAACGTCGGCACCCCGGCGCTCCCCGCGAGCGCGTGCCCGAGGTCGAACCAGGCGCCATGGATCGTGAGCTGTCCGACGAGCCGGACGCTGGTGAGGAAGACGGTCTGCGTCCCGAAGATCCCGCCGAGGTCGATCGAGAGCGACCCGAGCGTGACGTTCGTCGCCCCGGCGAAGCCGAAGCCGCCCGCGTTCAGTCCGACGGAGAGGGTCGCCTGGATCGCCGGCGCGTCCGGCGGCGGCGGGACGACGATCGGCTGGTTGACGGCGGAGACCGGCGCCGGGCCCGGCACCTCGAGCGACGCCGACGCCAGGTCGCTCGGGACCTGGCTGGTGACGTCGAGGTTGTTGAACGGGATGCCGTTCCAGGTCACGTCGACCTCGACCTTGGTGATCGTGTAGTCGACCGCGTAGACCGACGCGGCGGGGTCGACCGAGGTCGGGGACGTCCAGCTCACGTCCTGCCCGGTCGTCGTCACGTCGAACGTCCAGGTCTGGCCGGCGCTCGAGAGCGGAGCGGCGAGCGCCGCCGCGAAGAGGGTCGCGCACAGGGTTCGGGTCCAGGTCGGTTCCTCTCGTCTCTCTGGGGAGTGATCCTCTGAAGTCCGGGGACACGGTAACCCGGCCGCGCGATCCGGTCCAGCCGCGGGTCCTCCCCCCGGTGGGCCGGACCGGTCGACCTGTCCGGCGCCGTCCGACGCGACCGCTCCCGCTCCGCCGGGCCGCGCCGCTCGAACGGCCGCATCCGACCGGTACACTCCGGGGATGACCGAGGACGCGAACGCCGCCCCCGAGTCCGACCCGGCACCGGACGACGTGCGAGGCGAGGTGACGAGACTCCTGGCGCGGGTCGGGAACGACCCGGCGGGGAACGTGACCGACGCCCTGCTGCCGCTCGTCTACGAGGAGCTCCGCCGCCTCGCCCAGCAGGTCCTGCGGAACGAGGTGACCGGGCGGACGCTGCAGCCGACGGCCCTCGTGCACGAGGCGTACCTCCGGCTCGCCGACCAGTCGGCGTCGTGGCAGAACCGGCGTCACTTCCTCGGCGTCGCCGCGCAGGCGATGCGAAGGATCGTGATCGACGCCGCCCGGACGCGGCGAGCCGACCGGCGCGGCGGCGGCTGGCAGCGGGTGACGCTCTCCGCCGAGTCGGGACCGGATCGCGACGCCGAGGTCGACCTCCTCGCCGTCGACGAGGCGCTGACCGAGCTCGGCCGCCTCAGCCCGCGGCAGGCGCGCCTCGTCGAGCTCCGGTTCTTCGCCGGCCTGTCGGTCGAGGAGGCGGCCGGCGTCCTCGACGTGTCGCGCTCCACCGCCGAGGCGGACTGGCGGGTCGCCCGCGCCTGGCTCGCCGCGCGCCTCGACGCGCCCCCTCCTCCCGCCGCCGACTGACCCCGCCCGAAACGATCGCGGACGCCCGACACCACCGCGGGCACGCGTCGGTGACGGAAACGACCGCGAGGGCGGGGGCCGCGGGAGGGGCGTTCGACTTGCGCTCGGGCGGTCTGCTACGCTCCGCCGATGAAGACGATCGATCGCGCGACCGCCCCCTGACGATGGCGAGCAACTCGTTCGGCACGCTCTTCCGCGTCACCACGTTCGGCGAGTCGCACGGCCCCGCGCTCGGCGTGGTGATCGACGGGTGCCCGGCCGGGATCGCGCTCTCGGAGGACGACCTCCTCCCCGAGCTCCGGCGGCGGCGCCCCGGCCAGAGCGACGTCACGACGGCGCGCCGCGAGGAGGACCGGCCGACGATCCTCTCGGGCGTGTTCGAGGGGAGGACGACCGGGATGCCGATCGCGGTCGTGATCGGGAACACGGACGCGCGCCCCTCCGACTACGAACACCTCCGCGACGCGATCCGGCCCGGCCACGCCGACGAGACGTTCGCCGGGAAGTACGGCCACCGGGACCACCGCGGCGGCGGGCGCTCGTCCGGCCGCGAGACGGTCGCCCGGGTCGTGGCCGGCGTGGTGGCGCGCAAGCTCCTCCCGCCCGACCTCCGGATCGTCGCCCACGCGAAGCGGATCGGACCGCACGTGGCGAGCCGGTTCGACGAGGCGGAGATCGAGCGGAACCCGGTCCGGTGCGCCGACGCCGACGTCGCGAAGGAGATGGTCGAGTACGTCCGGTCGCTGAAGGAGCGGCACGACTCGACCGGGGGGCTGGTCGAGATCGTGGTCCGGAACCCTCCCCCCCACCTCGGCGAGCCGGTCTTCGCGAAGCTGAAGGCGAGCCTCGCCCACGCGATCCTGAGCGTCGGCGCCGTGACCGGGTTCGCGTACGGCGCCGGCTTCCGGGGGGCGGAGATGACCGGCCGGGAGTACGTCGCCGACCGGTCGTCGTTCGGGGGGATCCTCGGCGGGATCTCGACCGGGGAGGACCTCCGCCTCGAGGTCTCCGTCAAGCCGACCACCTCCCTCGGCGACGTCGCCCGGAAGGGACGACACGACCCCTGCATCGTCCCTCGGGTGATCCCGGTCCTCGAGGCGATGGTCGCGATCACCCTCGCCGACCTGGGGCTGCGGGCGCGCGCGGCGGGGCACCTCGCCCCGGTCGATCCGGACGGCACGGCCTGACGGCGGACGCTCCGT
>JAUIEL010000954.1 GCA_030428825.1 bacterium | reverse complement strand
CCACCGCTTCGAGTCCGCGTGCTCGGCGTCCCACGCCGCGTGGACCGACTCGTGGAAGAGCGTCTCCTCGAGGTCGTGCGTCGAGATCCGCTTCGTGGCGTTGTCGGAATAGACGACGATCAACCCGACGTCGGAGAACGCGGTCGCCCCCTCCTCGCCGCGGTGGACGACCAGCCGCTCGACGCCGCTCCGGAGCGCGGTCGGCAGCTTTCCGAGCCGCGGGCCGTACCGCTCCGCCTCGGCGCGCGCGGCCACCTCGGTCTCGAAGTCCCCGTCGATCGCCACGTCGACCCGCGTGCCGTCCTCGAAGTGCGCCAGGTAGACGAACGCCGTCCGGACCAGCGCGCTCTCCCGCGTCTTGTCCGGCATCTCCCGCGGCCCGACCCCCTGGTACTCGAGGCAGAGGAACGTGGTCGGGTCGTCGTCCGTGATGAAGTCGAACTCGGTCCCGACGACGGAGGACGAGTACTCGTCAGCCGACGCCGCGGCGGACGCGAGGGCCGCGACGGCGCATGCGGTCCACGGGGCGGAACGAGGGATCGAGTGCGGCATCGCGGCCTCCGGGGGGAGTGGGCGGCTCGGGGAGCGGGGAGCGGGGAGCGCGCGCGGCGATCCCCCGTCCGACGCGATGGTAGTCGAAGCCGCCCGGACGGTGACGTCGTCGAACACCAGGCGGCCGCGCCCCGTCGCGAACGGCCGCGCCCCGGAGGCCGGCGAGCCGCGGTCGGATCAGCTGCAGCCCGCCTCCTCCACGATCTCCTGCGCCTCCTGCTCGATCGCCGGCAGGGCGGGGGGGCAGTGCTCCTGCGCGCAGGCGACGAGATCGGCGGCGACCTGCTCCAGCAGATCGCAGTGCTTCTCGTCGTACTCGGCGTTGATCGCGTCGATCTCCTCCTGCACCTGGTCGGTGCTCGAGCCGACCTCGACCAGCCAGCCGACGGCGCCGACGATCGGAAGCGGGGAAGGCGTGCTCATGGAGTCTCCGTTCGTTCGCGCTAGGCGTGCGCGTCAGTCTCGAGGCGGGATCGCCGACACGAGGGCCGCGACGAGCCGGGTGACGGTTTCGCGCGCGCGCTTCGCGCCGTGCTCACCTCCGTCGTGAAGGGCGGAACGGCCGCCCCGCTCGACGGCGCCTTCAAAATCGACGGGCGCTCGGCGGTGGTCGGCGGCAAGACGGGAACCGGCGACAACCGCCGCAAGATCTTCAATCGCTG
>JAUIEL010000445.1 GCA_030428825.1 bacterium | reverse complement strand
ACGTCGAGCTCGCGCTGCGTCCCCTCGAGCGACCCGGGAGTGAAGGTCCGCGTGGTCGAGACCGCGCGGACGCCGCTCCCGACCTCGAAGGCGGTCGGCGGGGCGACGCCGTTCGCCGCGTCGCCGGCGGTGCCGAGGCGCAGGTAGAGGAGGTCCTCGAAGTTGACCCGGCTCCGCTTGAAGCCGTTCGTGTTGACGTTCGCGATGTTGTTCGAGATGACGTCGACGTTGGTCTGCTGACCCTTCATCCCGGTCGCGGCGGTGAACAGTGCCTTGATCATGCGTCGTTGCTCCTCGGTCGCGGCGCCCCGCCTCAGCGGCGGCTGCCGATCCCCACTCCGTGGATCCGATCGATGCCGATGACGGTCTTCTGCGCCGCCTCGAACGCGCGGAAGCCGGCGATCATCTGGACGAGCTCGTCGACCACGTTGACGTTCGAGCTCTCGAGGAACCCCTGGCTGACCGACGAGTCCGTCGCGTCGCGCGGCAGCGACGTCGGCCCCTCGCGGTACCGCCCGTCGCTCTCCGGCACGAGCGAGGCGTCGTCCTCGAACTCCACGATCCGCAGGCGTCCGACGCGGTCCTTCCCCTGGCTGACCGCGCCGGTCGGGTCGACCTGCAGCGGTCCGCGGGCGGGATCGAGCTGGATCGGCCCGTTCTCGCCGAGCACGCGCGCGCCGTCGGCGGCGACCAGGTCCCCCTCCGCGTTCACGTGGAACGCGCCGTTCCGCGTGAACCGGACGCCGCGCTCGGTCTCCAGGGCGAAGAACCCCTTGCCGTGGATCGCGAGGTCGGTCGGGGACTCGGTGACCCGGAGGTTCCCCTGCGCGGTGTCGACGTCCTGCCGCCCGGTCGGGAGGCGGAGGCCGCTCGCGCTCCGGAGCGCGTTCGCGAACGCCTCCGCGGACGCGATCCGCTTGCGGTACCCGGTGGTGTCCGCGTTGGCGATGTTCTGCGCCCGCGTGTCCTGCATCTTGCCGAGCAGGTTCAGGGCGCTCGCTGCGTGGAGGAGTCCGCCGTTCATGGAATGCTCCCGAGACGTGTCCGCCGATCGGGAGCGCGAACCGGGTGCCATCGCGGCGGGGCGCGGGCGCGCCCTCGCAAATCACGTCATGGAGTGGGGTTCGGGCGGGCGTCCGGAGACGGACGGCGCCGCGGAGGGGAAGTTCCTTCCGCGGCGCGAGGGGGAGGGGGGAAGTTCTTTCCGCCGGAGGCCCGGTCGCTCCCCGGTCACTCCCCGGTCGGGACGTCGAGCGCCGCGAGGAGCGCGTCGACCGCGTCCCGGGCGTCGGCGGGGCACGTGATCAGGAGGGAGTTCGTCCGGACGTCCGGGACGAACCGGATCCGCTCGGCCGCGCCGCTCTCCCGGGCCCAACGGGTCAGGGTCCCCGCCAGCTCGTCGGCCGGCGCGTGCGCGAGGGCCCGGACCCGCGTGTCGGCGAGCGTCGTCGCGGCCCCCGGCTCGTCGATCTCCACGTCGAGCACCTCGACCGTCCGCCGGACCCGGACGAGGTCGTCCGCGGTGGCGAGCACGAGGAGGGCGTTCGTCCGCGGGTCGAGCTCGATCCGGGGCGGCGGCGCGACGAGGGCGGGCGGCGCCCCCGCCCGGGCGCCGGTCGGCTCGACCGCGGCGAGCCCCGCGACGATCGGGAGGATCTCGCGGGCGACCGCGTGCCGGAGCGGAATCCGCGCCAGCGTGCGCGGCGACGGCGGGGGGGCGACGTCGATCTGCCGCAGCAGCCGGTCGATCCCGTTCAGCGTCGACGCGAAGCCGGTCGCCACGATCGTGTTCGAGGCGACGACGGCGCGGATCGACTCCAGCATCGGGTCGGTGAAGTACGTCTGGAGCATGTTCGTCGCGTCCTGGCAGTGGACGTGCTCGAGGCGGAACGTCGTCGTGAAGACGAGACCGGTGTCGTCCTCGTGCCGGGCGAGCTCCTCACGCGGGACGACGGGCGCCTGCGACTTGACGTACCCGGGCTTTCCGCCCTGGCCGGAGCGCAGGCTTCGGATCGCGTACAGCCCGGTCTCCGCGTCGAGGGGCGGCCCGTCCGGCGAGGCGATCCGACCGTACGGAACGACCACGTAGTCGTGGGCGCGGAGCACGGTCTGGAAGGCGGACCAGAACTCGTGCTTCGGGACGTCCATCGCCCCCTTGCACCGGACGACGACGTGGCCGTCGGTCTGGCGGTCGTAGTCGAACGTCTTCCCGAGCACCTCCTGCGCGGCCTCGATGAACTGCGCCATCGTCGTGCCGCGCTCGTCGTCGAACTCGAGTCGGATCGAGTGCTCCAGGACCGTCAGGAGCGGCGGCCCCTCCGGCGGGTCGTCCGCCTGGGCGGACGCGATCGGCGACGACAGGAAGGGGGCGAGGAACGCGAGGCGGACGAGGAGGCGTGACATCCCGAGATCTCCCGTGATCGAGTCGGTGCGAACGGAGGGATGGGACGGCGCGAACCGGCCCGACCTTGCCGGGAATTCCGCTCCGGCTCGGTCGGGACCGGGCGTCGCGGCTCGGACTCGGGGCGGGTCAGCGCCGTTCGAGCGAGTCGTTCAGCCTGCGCAGGAGCTCTCCGGCGGACGTCCGGACCCGATCGTCCTCGTCTTGCGCCGCGACTCGATGCATCGCCCGTTCGACCTCCGGGCGGATCGTGCGGGAACCCTCGCCGGTCGGCACGAACAGGTCCGCGAGGAAGATGGAGGCCGTGGTCTCGATGGCCCGGAGCCTGTCGTCCGGACGCGCCGAACGTAGACCGTCCCGCCAGAGCTCCCTCGTGATCTCGCGCAGGCACGCGTCGTCCTCTCGAGCGGGCGGCGCCGAGGACAGCATCGACAGCCCGACCATCAGAGCCGAGCGGCTCGCCGCCGGACAGCGCTCCACGACGGTCGCCCGCTCCCCGGCGTCCGCGCAGAGCATCAGGTCGGCGAAGGCGGCCGTCTCGCGCAGCGAGGAGTCGAGGCCGACGCCGTCCCGGACCCGCGTGACGACCCGTCGCTCCGACTCCGGGATCCGTGACCGGGAGGGGAAGAACGGGAGGGACTGGAGGGCCTGGATCGCCGACGACCTGGAGACGGCGCGTCGGGGATCGTCGGTCGTGCGGGTCGTCGTCTCGATCAGGGTCAGGAGGACGGCCGCCGCCGCGTCCTCGTCGGCGCCCCTCACGCGCGCGAGCATCGCGACGCACTGTCGCTCCGTCGCCGGGTCCCACACGCCGCCGGCGACCCGGTCGAACCACGCCCGGTTCCGGCTCGCGGCGTCGAACCGCCGCAGCACGTCGGCCGCGCACGAGCGGACCGCGACGTCCGGGCTCGCCTCGATCCGAGGCCAGGCGTGCGCGAGCTCCGCCAGGACGGGCTCGGCCTCCGCGCGCATCAGCGCGTTCCGCGCCTCGACGGCGCTCCCCGCGCGCTGCAGCCGTTCGACCCGATCGCGAACGGTGGTCCCGTCGTCGGCGGGACCCGAGAGCAGGGCGAGCGCGCTCCAAGCGCCGAACGTCACCGACGAGAAGCAGAACGACTTCACCTTCCGTCTCCCCGAGCACACCGTCTCCGCGGGTCCCGCTCCCCGACCCCCGCGCCGCCTCCGTCACTCTCCCCGCACGCCCTCGCCCCGCACGACGAAGAACCGCGGCCGCTCCGGCCGCTTCCCCTCGGCGTAGACCGCCTCGAGCTCGACCGCCCGGGCGAACATCGCGTCTCCGTGCGCGCGCCACTCGTCCCACGTCCGCGAGCGCCCCTGGTCCCGGTCGAACACGAGCAGCGCGTCCCGGCCCGCCCGCCGCGCGCGGAGCCCGGCCTCGTCGAGCCGCCAGAGGGCGTACTGCTTCTGCCGGCCGTGGGCGACGTTCTTCGGGTGGTCGAGGACGAACACCTCGACGCGGTCGCCGAGCCGCATCTCGAGGTTGCCGGCGAGGAGGTAGTCGTCGGCGACGACGAGGACCTTCCCGTCCGGGCCGGGCGGGGTCTCGTCGAGGTGCCGCTCGGTCGCCGCGACCGCGTCGGCCCACCCCGCGAACGGCCGGTGCAGCGGTCCGTACCCGGGCCACCCGGTCGACCACTCGACGAAGACGAACGCCAGGCCGACCAGGCCGATCCCCGGCACGAGCGCGGCGCCGATCCGCCGCCGTCGGCGCGCGGCGGCGTCGGCGGCGCGCGCGACCCAGTCGCGCACGACGCCGGGGACGAAGACGAGGAGCGGGAGGTAGCCCGGGGCCGGCCAGTGGACCGTCGCGTGCTCCGAGTCGGCGATCGGGCTGGTGACGAGGAACAGGCCGAGGTGCGCGAGCGCGAAGATCGCGAACACGGCCGCGCGCTCGTCTCCGCGTCGCCAGCGACGGAGGAGGGAGACGAGCGCGGCGAGGCACGCCACGTAGAGGGCCGGCGTGACGACCGCGGCCTGCGCGGGGAGGTGCTCGAGGAGCCCCTCGAGGTCGAACCCGCCGGAGTGCCGTTCCGCTCCCTGGTACTTCAGCGGCGCCCAGTCGAGGCGGACGTTGTACAGGACGACCGGCAGGAGCCCGAGGAGCGCCACGCCGAGCGCGGCCCACGCCCGTCCGGTCCGGAGCCGGGCGCGCCCCGCCCTCGTCCCGACCAGGAAGCACCCGAACGCGCACGGGAAGAGGACGCCGC
Source organism: bacterium (assembly GCA_030428825.1). Taxonomy (GTDB): domain Bacteria; phylum Planctomycetota; class B15-G4; order B15-G4; family JADJEK01; genus JAUIEL01. Next base: position 1,386 of record JAUIEL010000445.1, on the reverse strand, counting down.
GGTAGTGCGTCGACAGCGCGAGGGCGCAGCCGAGGCCGGCGACGAGCCACGCGCCGGCCGCGCCGGTCCGGGTCGCCCGCTCGAAGCCGAGCAGCGCCAGCGCGCCGAACAGCATCAGCGGGACGTCGGGGATGGCGATCACGCCGAGGTGCGCGGTCGCCGGGGCGCAGAGCGAGAGGCCGGCCGCGCACCACGCGTCGCGCGCGCCGACGACCGGCCGGGCGAGGAGCCAGACGAGGGCCGGGAGGAGCGCGCCGCACGCGATGAACGCGATCCGGAGCCCGAGCGGGGACGGTCCGAGCAGCTCGACGCCGCCGCGCGCGAGGAGGGCGGTCATGAACGGATGGTCGGCGAACGCGACGTCGAGCCGCTGCGCGCACATCCAGTAGAACGCCTCGTCGCCGAACAGGTCCCGCCCGGCCGCCGCGAGCTTGCCGATCAGCAGGGCGACGTAGAGGAGCGCGACCGCGGCGGTCACGACTTCGGGTCGGCGTAGATCTCGGGGTGGGCGAGCCCGAGGCGCTTCAGCGTGAACTGGCCGAGGACCGCGAGGGTCCCGAGGCCGTACTTCGTGCTCCGGACGAAGTTGATCGACGACGCCTCGGCGAAGTACCGGGTCGGGACCGGGACGTCCCCGATCCGGAACCGGTAGTGGACGAGCTGCGAGATGAACTGCGAGTCGAAGACGAAGTCGTCCGAGTTGCTCTCGAACGGGATCGTCTCGAGCACCTCGCGGGTGTACGCGCGCATGCCGGTGTGGGCGTCGCCGAGGTTCTGGCCGAGGACGACGTTCTCGGTGATCGTGAGGCAGCGGTTCGCGAGGTACTTCCAGACCGGCATCCCGCCCGCGAGCGCCTCGGCCCGGGTCCGGATGCGCGACCCGAACACCGCGTCGCAGATCCCGAGGCGCATGAACTCGCACATCGCCGGGACGACGCGCGCGTCGTACTGGTAGTCCGGGTGGACCATCACCACGATGTCGGCGCCGTGCTCGAGCGCGGTCCGGTAGCAGGTCTTCTGGTTCGCGCCGTACCCGCCGTTCGTCTCGTGGACGATCGTGGTGATGCCGAGGTCGCGGGCGATCTCCGCGGTCCGGTCCTTCGAGACGTCGTCGACCAGGATCACCTCGTCGACCACGTCCGTCGGGATGTCCCGGAACGTCCGCTCGAGCGTCTGCTCGGCGTTGTACGCCGGCATCACGACGATCACCTTGTCGAGCGCGCGCGGCGCGACGTCGATCGTCTCGAAGTCGAGTGCCTTGGCCATCGGACGGAACGGTCCCCGCGGATGTGGATCGGACCATTCGACGGTCCGGACCGGCCTCGTTCCAGAGGATTCCCCGGCGCGCGGCGTCGAGCCGGCCGCGGTCGGGGCGGCGCGGGAGGG
>JAUIEL010000444.1 GCA_030428825.1 bacterium | reverse complement strand
CGGCCTCGCGGCGCCTCTCTTCGTCTCGGTCGATCGCCGCGTCGGCCCACGAGGCCGCCCCGGCCCCTCTCCGGCCCCGGGTTCGGCTTGTCCGCCTGCCCCGCATGCGGTTGAATGGCCCCTTTGCACGCCCCGTCGTAAACCGGAGGTCCAGCTTTGTCCGAGATCCGCAAGGTCGGCGTCGTGGGATGCGGTCTCATGGGGTCGGGGATCACGCAGGTGGCCGCGGCGTCCGGGCACGAGGTGGTGGTGCTGGAGGCGGACGCCGCCGCGCTCGAGAAGGGGCTCGGTCGCATCCGCGGTTCGCTCGACAAGCTGGTCGAGAAGGAGAAGATCCCGGCCGACGTCCGGGACCGCGCGCTCTCCGCGATCACCTCGGCCGACTCGATCGACGCGCTCGCCGACCGCGACCTCGTGGTCGAGGCGATCGTCGAGGACCTCGACGTCAAGAAGGACCTGTTCGCGAAGCTCGGCGCGGCGACGAAGGCGGAGGCGATCCTCGCGTCGAACACGTCGTCGTTCCCGATCGGCGAGATGGCCGAGGCGTCGGGCCGGCCCGAGCGGGTGGTGGGGCTCCACTTCTTCAACCCGGTGCAGCTCATGAAGCTGGTCGAGGTGGTCAAGGCGCCGAAGACGTCGGACGACGTCCTCGCCGCCGCCCGCGACTTCGCGGCGAGGTGCGGCAAGACGCCGATCACCGCCAGCGACACGCCGGGTTTCGTCGTCAACCGCCTGCTCGTCCCGTACCTGGTCGAGGCGATCCGGATGCTCGAGCGCGGAGAGGCGACGAAGGAGGACATCGACACGGGCATGATGCTCGGGTGCGGCCACCCGATGGGGCCGCTGACCCTCCTCGACTACGTCGGCCTCGACACGACGCTGTTCATCATCGAGGGGTGGCACCGCCGCTTCCCCGACGATCCGCTGTTCGTCCCGCCGCGGACGCTCCGCGACAAGGTCGCCGCCGGCGAGCTCGGCCGGAAGACCGGTCGCGGGTTCTACGCGTGGGAAGGAGACAAGAAGAAGTGATGCTCGCCCGAACGCTCGTCCCCGTCCTGTTCGCCGCGGCGCTCCCGGTCGCGCCGGCCGCCGACGTCTCGGTCACCCTGAACGCCCCGGAGGAGGTCGCCGTCGGCGAGACGTTCTCGCTCGAGGTGCACGTCCAGAACGAAGGCGACGAGGCGATCATCGTCAAGGAGCCGATGCACGACTACCGGTCGTTCGACTTCGAGGTGCAGCTCGACGGCGGGAAGAAGTCGCTCTACACGAAGTACCACCCGCGCGCCGGCCAGCCGTCGACGCTGAAGGGGCAGGACCTCGAGAAGGAGGCGACGCTGACGTTCTCGCACCCGGTCTCCGCCCTTCAGGCGGGCGCGTGGACGTTCACCCCGCTCTACCACGGCGCGGGCGGGACGGTGACGGGAGAGGCCCGCACCGTCCGCGTCACGCCGAAGGACGGCGCGAAGCGCGCCCTCGCCGAGCTGCGGACCGGCAAGGGGGTCGTCCGCGCCCGATTCTGGCCCGACGTGGCGCCGGCGACGTCGCTCCACATCGCCGAGTTGATCCGGAACGGCTTCTACGACGGGATCACGTTCCACCGGACGATCAAGGGGTTCATGATCCAGGCCGGCTGTCCGGAGGGGACGGGCGGCGGCGGCCCCGGGTACTCGATCGAGGCGGAGTTCAACGCGAAGCCGCACGTGGCCGGGGTCTTCTCCATGGCGCGGGTCGGCGATCCGTACGAGCGGATGGGACGCTCCCCGCGGCCCCAGTTCGCGAACTCGGCCGGCTCGCAGTTCTTCCTCTGCGACGCGACCGCGAGCGCGCTCGATCGGAAGTACACCGCGTTCGGCAAGGTGGTCGAGGGGCTCGAGGTCGTCCATGCGATCGCCGCGGCGCCGGCCGTCGTGGCCGGCGAGCCGAGCCCGTCGAAGCCGGTCGACCCGGTGGTGATCGAGAAGGCCTCGCTGGTGCTCGAGGCGGCCTCCCCGAGTCACGAGTCCGAGGAGTCCGACGGATGAGCGACCTCCTCACGATCGAGGTCGACGGCGGCGTCGCCGTCCTGACCGTGAACCGCCCCGACAAGCTGAACGCGCTGAACGCGGCGGTGATCGACGCGCTCGACGCGGCGTTCGCCCGCTTCGAGACCGACGACGCCGTCCGGTGCGTCGTCGTGACCGGCGCGGGCGAGAAGGCGTTCGTCGCCGGCGCCGACATCGCCGAGCTGGCGGAGAACTCCCCGCTGCAGGGGGAGGCGTGCTCGCGGAAGGGACAGGCGGTCTTCCAGCGGATCTCGTCGCTCGGCAAGCCGGTGATCGCCGCGATCAACGGCTTCGCCCTCGGCGGCGGGCTCGAGCTCGCGCTCGCCGCCACCTTCCGGACGGCCTCGACGACCGCGAAGGTCGGCCTGCCGGAGATCACGCTCGGGATCATCCCCGGGTACGGCGGGACGCAGCGGCTGCCGCGGCTGGTCGGGCTCGGGCGCGCGCTCGAGATGATGCTGACCGGCGGGATGATCGATGCGGCCGAGGCGCATCGGATCGGGCTCGTCAACCACGTCCACGAGCCGGCCGAGCTGCTCGACGCCACGCGGAAGCTCGCCGGGAAGCTGGCGCGCCAGGCGCCGATCGCGACCCGGTTCATCCTCGAGGCGACGCACCGCGGGACGGACCTCCCGCTCGCCGAGGGGCAGGCGCTCGAGGCGTCGCTCTTCGGGCTGATCGCGTCGACGCACGACACCCGGGAGGGGCTCCGCGCATTCCTCGAGAAGAGGAAGCCGGAGTTCGACGGGAGCTGACGCCCGCGCGCGCCCCCGGCCGACCCCCGACACGAACGAAAGAAACCCCGCGCAGGAAAGAGAGATCATGGCGGACCAGAACGAGCTTTGGATCCTCGGCGGCGCCCGGACGGCGATGGCCGAGTACTCCGGGACCCCCGGCTTCGGCAAGCTGAAGGACGTGTCGGCGCTCGAGCTCGGCGCGATCGCGCTGAAGGGGGCGCTCGAGAAGACCGGCGTCCCGGCCGACGCGATCGAGCACACGATCGTCGGGAACGCGTCGCAGACGTCGTCCGACGCGATCTACGGCGCGCGGCACGTGGCGCTGAAGGCGGGCGTGCCGATCGATCGCCCGGCGCTCACGGTGAACCGCCTCTGCGGCTCCGGCATCCAGTCGATCATCACCGCCGCGCAGCTCATCCGGCTCGGCGAGGCGTCGGTCTGCGCGGCCGGCGGGATCGAGAACATGTCGCAGGCGCCGCACGTCGTGCGCGGCGGACGCGACGGGTTCAAGTTCGGCCGGAAGGTCGAGCTCGAGGACCTGCTGTTCACCGCGTTGATGGACCCGATGTGCGGTCTCTTCATGGCGCAGACGGCGGAGAAGCTGGCGAAGAAGTACGACATCCCGCGCGAGGCGCAGGACGAGTTCGCGCTCCGCTCGCACCAGCTCGGCGCCGAGGCGGTGAAGAGCGGCCGCTTCGCCGAGGAGATCGTCCCGGTCGAGATCAAGACCCGGAAGGGCGTGAAGGTCGTCGACACCGACGACCACATCAAGCCGGAGACGACGCTCGAGGGGCTCGCGAAGCTCCCCGCGGCGTTCGGAAAGGACGGCACGGTGACGGCCGGCAACGCGTCGGGGATCGTCGACGGAGGCGCCGCGGTGATCGTCGCGTCGGCCGAGGCCGGAGCGAAGTACGCGAGCCAGCCGCTCGGGAAGATCGTCGCCTGGTCGGTGGTCGGCGTCGAGCCGTCCGAGATGGGGATCGGCCCGGCGCCGGCGATCCGTCAGGTCTGCGAGAAGGCGGGGATCGGGGTCGGGGACGTCGACCTGTTCGAGATCAACGAGGCGTTCTCCGCGCAGTACCTCGCGGTGGAGAAGGACCTCGGGCTCGACCGCGAGAAGGTGAACGTGAACGGCGGCGCGATCGCGCTCGGCCACCCGCTCGGGGCGACCGGGACGCGCATCACGCTGACGCTCCTCCACTCGCTGAAGCAGCGGGGGGGGCGGTACGGCATCTCGTCCGCCTGCATCGGCGGCGGGCAGGGGATCGCCCTGCTGGTGGAGAACGGCTGAGCGGGCCATGGGGCGGACGCTCGTCGAGAAGGTGCTGGCGGCGCACGCCGGGCGGGACGAGGTCCGGCCCGGCGACGAGGTCGAGGTGCGGTTCGACGCCCTCGTCCTCGGCGAGCGGAGCGCGGACGAGCTGTTGCGCGATCCGCCCCCGGCCCCGGACGACGACGCGGAGGCCCCGCCGCGGGTGACCGTCTTCACCGAGCGGCTGGTCCGGTCGTCCAGCGCGGAGGCGGCCGGCGTCCACGCCCGTCTCCGCGCCGTCGCCGAGCGGACGTCGGCCGTCCGCGTCGAGGACGCGGGGCGTTCCGGCGTCGCGCCGGTCGAAGCGGTCGATCGAGGGCTCGTCCTGCCGGGCGGTCTCGTCGCCGCCCCCGATCGTCGGCTCCTCGCGGGGGGCGGCCTCGGCGCGTTCGTCGAGGCGCTCGAGCCCGCGGCGTGCGCGCGCGTGATCGCCGAGGGGCGGACGGCCGTGGTCGTCCCCGAGTCGGTCCGGGTGGTGGTCGTCGGCGATCCGGGGCGATGGGTCTCCGGGTTCGACGTCGCGGCCCGGGTCCTGACGTCCCTCGACCCCGAGCTGGTCCGCGGTCGCGTCCTCGAGCTGTCGGGGCCGGTCGTCGACCGCATGGACGCCGTCGATCGGCTGGCGCTGGCGCAGTGCGCGGCGTACGTCGACGTCCGGGCGATCCTCGTCGCGTGCGACGAGCGGGCGCTCCAGTTCCTCCGGGCGCGCGCGGTCCGCCCGCCGCCGCCGGTCCTCCCCGACCGGGACGCCGAGTTCGCGGCGGCCGAGAAGGTCGACGTCTCGGGGCTCGAGCCGATGGTCTTCCCGGTCGACCGGATCGAGGAGGCGACGGCCCTCTCCGAGCTCCCCGAGGTCGCGGTCGACCAGGTCGTCGTCGGCGGCCACGCGGGGGGGCGGGTCGAGGAGCTCCGGACCGCGTCGCGCCTCCTGAAGGAGCACCCGGTCCACGCCGGCGTCCGGGCGGTCTGCGTCCCCGCCACGCCGCGCGCGTACGTCCACGCGACCGAGGAGGGGTGGCTCGCCTCCCTCGTCCGGGCGGGCGTCGTGGTCGCGGCGCCGACCAGCGGCTTCTCCGGCGGCGAGGAGGGGACGACCCTCGGCCCCGGCGAGCGCGGCCTGGCGACGGCCGGCGTGGGGGAGTCGATCCCCGTCGACGCCGAGCTGCGGCTCGCGTCGCCGGCCGTCTGCGCCGCCTCCGCGGTGATGGGGCGGATCGCCCACCCCGACGAAGTGATGAGAGCGAAGCGCGAGGCCGTCTGAGACGACCGCGCCGATCCCGAACGACCCCGAACGACCCCGAACGACATCGAACGCGTCCAGACATCGACCAGGAGAGTGCCGTGAGCAAGTATCGAATCGCCGTCCTGCCGGGAGACGGCATCGGAGAGGAAGTCGTCCGCGAGGGGATGAAGGTCCTCTCGGCCGCGGCCGAGTCGTGCGGGTTCGACTTCGAGGCGAAGACCTACCCGTTCGGGGCGGACCACTACCTCGAGACCGGCGAGACGATGCCCGAGTCGGTCTTCACCGAGTTCCTCGACTTCGACGCGATCTACATGGGCGCCATCGGCGACCCGAGGGTCGAGACCGGCAAGCTCGAGCACGCGATCATCGGCGGGACGCGCTTCAAGCTCGACCTGTACGTGAACCTGCGCCCGGTGAAGCTGTACCACGAGTCGCTCTGCCCGCTGAAGGGGAAGGGGCCGGACGACATCGACATGGTCTTCGTCCGCGAGAACACCGAGGACGCGTACACGCGGATCGGCGGGCTGTTCAAGGAAGGGACCCCCGACGAGGTCGCGATCGCGACGATGCTGTACACCCGCAAGGGGTGCGAGCGCGCCATCCGGTACGCGTTCGAGACCGCGAAGAAGCGGAACAAGGCGAAGAAGGTCACGCTCGTCGACAAGGCGAACGCGATCCGCGCCCAGGACATCTGGACCCGCACGTTCGACGAGCGTGACCTTCTTCGCCTTG
>JAUIEL010000443.1 GCA_030428825.1 bacterium | reverse complement strand
GATCTTCTGCACCGCCAGCACCTTGCCGGGGCGGACGAAGCGCGCGATCTCCGACACCGCGAGGAGGCGCGCGTTGACGACGCCGTCGAAGCCGAGCGCGCGGATCAGCGGCACGAGCCCCGGCTCGCGGGTCAGGACGATCGTCCGCTTCACCCCGCGCTGCTTCGCGTAGAGGGCGGCGACGAGGTTCATGCGGTCGTCGTCCGAGGCGGCGACGAAGCAGTCGACGGTGCCGTAGTCGACCTCGCGCCCGACCTCCGCGTCGCTGACCCAGCCGTGCAGGACGAGCGCGCCGTCGATCGCCTCCGCGGCCTGCTCCGCCCCCTCGCGGCTGTCCTCCAGCAGCACCTTGTCCGCCACGCCGTCGAGCCTTCGCAGCAGCTCGAGCCCGATCTTCGTCGCCCCGTACACGACGACCCGCCCGATCGTCCGGGCGTCCTCGCCGATCAGCGCGCGGAAGTCGTGCTCGCGGTCCTTCAGCATCAGGAGGTAGACGATGTCGTCGATCTTCAGCTCGTCCTGGCCGCGCGGGATCCGGACCTCGCCGCCGCGCTCGAGCGCCGCCACCAGGAACGGCCGGTCGGGGAACTTCGTCGCCAGGTCGGCGAGCGACTGGTCGTGGATCCCGACCTCCTCGGGGACCCGGAACGCGCGGAGGAGGACCTCCCCCTCGGCGAACTCCGCCCCGAACGTCACCCCCGGGCTCTTGATCAGCCGCAGCGCGGTCTCGACGGCGAGGACGTCGGGGTTGACGATCCGATTGATGTGGAACGACCGCTTCTCGACGACCGCGTCCGCGGCGGAGAGGCGCGGGTTGCGGACCCGGGCCAGCCGCCGCTTCGCGCCGAGGGCGTGCGCGAGCATGCACGAGACGATGTTCACCTCGTCCGCGTTCGTCACGGCGATGAACATGTCCGCCTGCGCGACCGACGCCTGCTCGAGGATGTCGACGTCGGTGCAGCTCCCGGCGACCGCCTGCACGTCGACGCGGTTCCGGAGCGCGACGATCAGGTCCGGCTCGGGGTCGATCACGACGATGTCGTGCTTGTCCTCCGAGAGCTCCCGGGCGAGGTTGAAGCCGACGGCGCCGGCGCCCGCGATGACGATCTTCATCCGGCCGAGCGCTCCGCCGGCGCGGAGTTCCCCGACGGCCCCGCGTCCTCCGGCCCCGCGAGCCGCGCCCGCAGCGCGTCCCGCCGCTCGACGTCGCCGGCGGAGACTCCCTCCGGCGGCGCCCCGTCGGGGAGCGCGTCGAGCGCCGGCCCGGCCTTCCCGTCCGCCGCCAGCGCCTCGGCGAGGCCGACCGACCAGACGAACGAGCGGACCGGCGAGAGGCCTTCGCCGGCCAGCGCGCGCCGGTACGCGGCGACCGCGTCCGCCGCCTGGCCGAGGGCGACGCGCGCCCCCCCCTCGAGCGCGGCGAGCTCGCGGTACGGCGCCGGGTCGGCGTCCGCCTCGGGCGGCTCGGCGTTCTCGATCAGCTCGAGCACCTGTCCGTGGTCGCCGACCGCGACGAACGCGCGGCACGCGTCGACGCGGGCGCGGATCCGGGTCGGCGCGTCGGCCCCGGCCTTCTCCAGCAGCGCCAGGCGCCGGCGTCGCGCCAGGGCGAGCACGTCGGGCGCCGCGTCGCCGACCGCCGTCGCCACCTCGGCCCAGCGCGCCGGATCGTCGCCGGCGATCGTGGCGAGCGCCTCGCGCGCGTCGGCGCGGACGGCGTCCGCCTCCTCGCGGGGCGCCCCGTTCTCCGGACCGGCGGGGCCGCGGAGGAGGCCGGCGAGCGGCTCGATCGCCGCCGGCGACCCGAGCGCGCCGAGCGACCGCGCGATCGCCGAGCGGACCGCCGCCGCGTCCTCGCGCCCCAGGCGATCCGCCAACGCGGCGACCGCCTTCGGGTCGCCGACCTGAGCGACGGCGAGGACCGCCTCGGAGCGGACCTCGGGGCGCGGGTCGTCCGCGGCCGCGATCAGCGCCTCGAACGCCGCCGCGCCCGCGACCGCCCGGAGCGCGCCGGCCGCCCGCCGCCGGACCCGCCAGTCGGTGTCCTTCTGCAGCGCGTGCGACAGGTCGGGCGCCGTGTCCGCGACCTTCAGCGAACCGAGCACCGAGACGCAGGCGACGCGCACGTCCCCCGACTCGTCCCGCCGCAGCAGGTCGCGCATCGTCTCCACCGCGCCGGCGAGGTTCAGCTTGCCGGGGGCGGCCGCCTCGACCAGGGCGATCCGCGCCGTCGACGCCAGCGACCGCTCGCGCACCCGCTTCAGCGCGTCGAGCGCCGCGCCGCGCACCGCCGCCGTCGGGAACGCCGTGGCGACCTCGACGCCCGCGAGCACGACCTCGGGCGCCGTCGACGCCAGCGCCCGGCCGACGCACGCGTCCCGATCGGGGTCGTCCCCCGTCCGCCCGGCGCGGCGATCGATCTCGGCCAGCAGCCGGAGGAACGCCGCCTCGACCGCGGGCGGCTCGCCGGAGGGGCCGAGCCGCGCGAGCACGACCGGCCGGACCGGAGCCAAGTCGACGTCGGGGAAGCCGCGCGCGAGCAACTCGGCCGAGAACCGCCGCACCCCGGCGATCTCGTGCTCGAGGTTCGCGATCAACGCGACCGGTTCGCCGCCGTCGAGCTCGCGCTTCAGGCGGACGATCTCGCGGTCCTTCCGCTCGAGCTCGGTCGTGTGCGTGGTCCTCTCGCGCTCCAGCTGGTCGCGGAGGATCCTCACGCGGGACTTCCCCGTGCACTCCTTCCAGAACGCGCGCCACGCCGCCGCGTCCGAGCCGAGCCGCGGACCGAGCAGCTCGGTCAGGGCGGCCGCCGCGGCGTCGGCCAGCGCGCCGTCCCGCTCGCTCTGCTCGAGCACGCCGAGGAGCGGCTCGACGACGCCGAGGTCGCCGGTCCTCGCGAACACGTCGATCGCCGCTCGCGCGCGCGACACGTCCTCGCCGGTGATCGCCGCGAGCAGACGCGGACGGACGGCGTCGCGCGCCACGCCGTCGAGGGTCTTCAGCGTCTCGCGCGCGTCCATCGCGACGCCGTTCCCGTCGCTCGCCGCCCGCTCGAGCACCGCCGCCACGAGGTCCTCGCGCGGCGAGGTCGCGGACGCGCGGATCCGGAGCGCCTCGAGCGTCGCGAGCACGACCTCGTCGCTGTCGTTCGACCGGACCTGCTCGGCGAGGAACGCGGGATCGGAGGCGAGGAGGTTCAGCGCGGCGTTCGTGCGCGCCGGTCGCTCGGACTCGTGCGCGACCAGGATCCGCCGGTCCTCGGAGGTCTCCCCCGAGACGACGGGGCGCGGCGCCGGGTCGTCCGACGGCGGCGGCGACTGCGGGAGCGCCGCGGACGCGAGCGCGGTCGAGACGACGACGAAGAGCGCGACGCTGGCCGCCACGGAACCTCCCGGCCGGAAAACGGGTCGCGAGGCCCAGGATCCTCGCCCCTCGAGTGTAGCTCGTCGTCGCTTCTCGTTCCACGGTCGGACCTTCGGAACGATCGGAACGATCGGCGCGGTCCGGGCCGAGAGGTCGCGAGACGCCCCACCCCCCTCCGGGGGGCCGCCGTCAGCGCGGGCGGGCCGCGGCGCCCGCGATCGCACGGACGAGCGCGGCGGGCGATCGGCCGCCGGCGCGGACGACCCGGTCCGCCACCTCCCGGTAAAGCGGCCGCCGCCGGCGCAGGAGCGCGCGCGCCTCGATCGCCACCGGGCGACCGGTCAGCGACGGCCGCCCCCGCGATCTCGCCAGGCGACGCAGGAGCTCCTCCTCCGCCACCTGCAACCAGACGACCTCCCCGAGCCGCCCGAGGAGCCGCCGCGCCTCCGCCCCCTCGACGACGCCGCCCCCGGTCGCCACCACCGACGCGGGCTCGCCCCGGAGCGCGCGGAGCGCCGCGAGCTCGAGCCGCCGGAACGCCGCCTCCCCCCGCGCCGCGAAGATCCCCCGGACGGACTCACCCGCCGCCTCTTCCACGCGCCGGTCGAGGTCGACGAACGGCCGGCCGAGCCGCCGGGCCAGTCGACGCCCGACCGTGGTCTTCCCCGCCGCCCGGAACCCGATCAGGACGACGTGGTCGCGCGACGGCCCCGCGCTCAGCTCCCCGTCCCCTCGTGCGCCGCCATCACGCGGCTCATCACGTCGAGGACCTGCCGCACGTACTCCCGCTTCTCGAGGTACGGCCCGGGCCAGAACGACCGCTTGAACCCGTACGTGAGGATGTCGTGCAGGTTCTTCCGGTCGATCCCGAACGTCTCCGCGGCGAGCCGCACCTCGCGGGAGACCGTCGTGTTCGAGACGAGGCGGTTGTCGGTGCAGAGGGTGGTGGAGAGGCGCCGCCGCACCATCTCGCCGAAAGGGTGCCCGGAGAGGTCGCCCGCGAGCGCGGGGACGGTCTGCTGGTTGCTCGTCAGGCAGACCTCGAGCGTGATCCGGTGGTCGGCGACGTACTGCGCGAGCCGGTCGACGTACGCCTGCGGGTCGGCGATCCGCTCGTCGGTGACCCGCGACGCGTCGAGCAGCCAGGTCCCGTGGCCGATCCGGTCGGCGTGGAGGTCGCCGATCGCCTGGAAGATCGACTCGGGACCGTAGTCCTCCCCGGCGTGGACCGTCTTCCCGAGGAACGCCTCGTGCGCGATCTGGAACGCCTCCTCGTGGGCGTCGGCCGGGTACCCCTTCTCCTGCCCCGCGAGGTCGATCCCGGTGACCGGCAGCCCCTCGACGTCCTTGAAGTGCGCCGCCGCCCGGGCGAGGTCGAGGCTCGCCCGCGCGTACACCTCCTCGTCGGGGGAGTAGCCGCAGGAGTCGAAGTACCAGCCGTACCCGGCGCTGAACTCGCGCCGGAACATTCGCATCGCGCAGAGGATCAGCGCCCCGCGGAACGGCGGGAACTCCCCCTTCACCACCCGCTCGTCCTTGGCGAACTCGTCCTCGGCCCGACGGAGCCCGCGCGCGACCGCCCGGACGACCTCCGGCAGCGGGAGGGCGGGGTGGACGTGCAGCTGCGGGGCGAAGCGGATCTCGAGGTAGCAGACCCCCTCCCGCCAGGAGTCCTCGCACAGCGCGTAAGCGACGCGCTCGAGCGCCTCCGCGGTCTGCAGCACCGCGACCGTGTACCGGAACCCCTCCAGGTACTCCGCGAGGTTGGCGTAGGTCGGCTTGAACACCTCCCGCCGCATCCCTTCCTCGTCCGTGGCCGGGAGCTCGATCCGCTGCTGGTCGGCGAGCTCGAGGAGGGTCGACAGACGGAGCGAGCCGTCGAGGTGGACGTGGAGGTCGGTCTTCGGGAGGTCCCGGATGAGCGTGTCGAGGTCGGACGAGGTGGTGGGCGCCATCCCCTCCTTCTAACGCGCCCGCGCCCGCCGCTCAACGGAGCGGCGCCGACCGAGCCCTCGCTCCGCCGGCGCCGTCGACCGGGCCCGCCTCGGGCGGCCCGGAGTCGGACCTCCGCGTCAGCCGCCGTGGACGAAGTCCGCCGCGACGTTCGAGGAGACCGGAGTGATGATCAGGCTGAACGGGAAGAAGACCCACCACCACGTCGACTCGTCGGACTGCACGATCCGGACGCCGTTCGCGCCGGCGGCCTTCGCCTCGGCGGTCAGGAGCGCGGTGTTCGTCTCCATCGTGGAGTCGTGGTACAGCGGCTGCGTGATGAGCAGGTTCAGCCCCAGCATGTACTGGTTCATGTGGGAGACCTTGTGCCCGTCGTGGTCGGTCAGACCGTTGAAGTCGGTGGCATGGTCCTGCCAGGTGCAGCCGGTCGCCGCCAACAGCGCGACGATCGCGACTCCGAGATGCGAAAGCTTCATCGTGATCCCTCCCAACGGAATCGGTTTCGGGGAAGCGTAGTGCGTGCGCCGTCCCAGTCCAAGCACAAGAGCGGTCGGAAACCCCGAGCGCGCCTGCTCACCCCTGCTCTCCCCTGCTCTCGTTCCTCTTCCAAAGAAGGCCGCCCACCACCCCGAAGGGCGGCGGGCGGACACTCCAGCACAGGGTCTCGAAGAGCCGGCGGAGCTCTCCTCCTTCCTGCGATGGTTCATCATCGTTTCGAGATCGAACCCGATCGTGAGATTCGACGTGCGCGTCCTTCGCGT
>JAUIEL010000442.1 GCA_030428825.1 bacterium | reverse complement strand
CGTCGCGGAGGAACCCGAGGACGACGTCGAAGTTCAGGTAGACCGTCCGCTGCAGGATCTCCTCGAGGTTGTCGACCAGGCGGCGGTCCTCGGCGCCGATCTGCTCGATGCGGGCCCGATGCCAGTTCTCGAGGTTCTGGTCGAGCTTGATCAGGAGGTCGCTCCGGCCGCGCTCGTCGAGCGGGCGGTGGTCGGAGAGCTCGAGCTGGCGCTGGTACTCGATCTCCTCCGGACTGAGCGGTCGCCCCTCCAGCGGCGTGGACGGGTTCGTCGTGCAGCCGCAGAACGCGCCGAGCGTCAGGAGGGCGACGAGGGGGAGGGTCGATCGGGGCGGTCGTCGGGACACGGAGGCACTCCATCTGCCGGGGCGCCCGGCTTGGACGGCGCGGAGGCGCTCGGGCTTCCCCCGGATTCGGGGCTCCGCCGCGGACGGGCCGGCTACCATGCCCCGATCTCGAGGCGGGACATTCGACCCGAGCGGAGCGGGGAATTCCAATGGAGACCGTGACGGCCGACGCGCTCGGGCCTCCGGAGCGGGTGCACCGCCTGGACGACGAGGAGAGCGGGCTCGTCGCCTTCCTCGTGCTCGACGACCTGTCGCTCGGACCGGCGTTCGGGGGGATCCGGATGCGCGGTTACCGCGACGACCGGGAGGCGCGCGAGGACGCGGCCGGGCTCGCCCGCCAGATGACGCTGAAGTGCTCGTTCGCCGAGCTCGACGCCGGGGGCGGGAAGGCGGTCGTCCGCGCCGACCGGCTGATCGATCGCGCCCGGGCGTGTCGCGTGCTCGGGGACTTCGTCGAGAGCCTCGGCGGGGTGTTCCGCACCGCCGGCGACTTCGGGACGACCCGGACCGACCTCGAGCGGATCGCCGACCGCACGCGCTACGTCGTCGACCCGGCGGACCTCGACCTGTTCGGCGAGGCGTCGGCGGTCGGCCTCGAGGCGGCGATCGCCCGGTGCGCGGTCCGGCTCGGCTTCGCCGGTCTCGACGGCGTGCGGGTGCTCGTCCAGGGCGTCGGCGACATCGGCGGGCCGCTCGCCCGGCGGCTCGCCCGGGCGGGGGCGCGCGTCACGGTCGCCGACCCCGATCCGGCGGCGATCGCCCGTGTGCGGGAGGAGGCCGCGGTCGACGTGGTCCCGCCGGACCGGGCGCTCTCGACGGAGACCGACGTCCTGGCGCCGTGCGCGGTCGGCGGCGTCCTCGACCTCGACACGGCGCGGCGCCTCCCGGCCCGGGCCGTCGTGCCGGGAGCGAACCGCGTGCTCGCGTCCGATCGGGCGGGGGAGCTCCTCTGGGAGAGGGGAATCCTCGTCGCGCCGGACTTCGTCGTGAACGCGGGGGCGGTGGTCCGGGGCGCGCTCGACGTGCTGCGTGGAACGCCGGCCCGCGAGGACGAGGTCGCCGCGATCGGCGCGCGGCTCGACGCGGTGTTCGACGACGCGGAGCGCTGGAACGTGCCGCCGGAGCGGGTCGCGATCGACCGCGCGGTGGCGCGGGTCCTCAGCGCGCGCTGAGCCGTCCGATCCGCTCGCGCCACGGGCTCGGGATCCGCGTCGGTCGCCCTTCCTCGCTCAGACAGGCGAGGACCGTGAACCCGTCGCACAGGAGCGGTCCGTCCTCCCCGTCGGCGGGCGAGGGACCGAGGACGCGATAGTCGAAGCGGAGCCGGACCGCGGAGGCGTCGGTGAGCCTCGTCTCGATCGTCAGCACCTCGTCGTACCGCGCCGAGCGGACGTACCGGGCCGAGACCTCGACGACGGCGAGACGGAACCCCTCCTTCTCCATCTCGGCGTACGTCACGCCGAGTCGGCGCATGCACTCCGTCCGGCCGATCTCGAAGTACGAGATGTAGTTCGCGTGGTAGACGATCCCCATCTGGTCGGTCTCGCCGTAGCGGACCCGGGTCGTCGTGCGGTGGGGGGCGGAGGGAAGCTCGGTCATGGCGGAGAACGTACACCGGACGGCGCCCCGAAGGAAAAAGCTGGCCTCGCTCCCGGAACGACGGTTCACTGTCCGACTCGATCGAATGACCACCTCGAACGTCAAGATCGCCGTCAGCCTCCTCCTCGCCTGGCTCGTCCCCGGGTTGGGGCATCTCCGCTACGGGCGACGCGGCAAGGCGATCCTCTACTTCGTCCTCCTCTCGCTGGCGTTCGTCTTCGGGCTCTGGCTCGGCGAGTGGCGCGACGTCCACGCCGAGAAGTTCCCCCTCTACCTCCTGGCGCAGATCTGGCTCGGCGGTCCGACCCTCCTGGCGCTGCTGACGACGGCCGACCTCCGCATCACGCACGACATCGCCCAGCTCGACGCGGGGCTCCTCTTCACGTCGGTCGCGGGCCTGCTGAACGTCGTGGTGCTGGTCGATCTGTACGAGATCCACCTGAAGATCCGGCAGGGAGAGGGGACCGCGGCGGAGGCGACGTCGTGATCGCGCACGCCGTTCTGTTCGGGCTGATCTCCTGGATCGCCTCGGTCGTCTACCACGCGCTCCGGAACGACGACGTGACCCGCGCGGTGGTCGCCGGGACCAAGCGGTTCGCGTCGTTCTACCTCCTCGCGCTCGTCCTGTCGGTCGGCGTCTTCTTCTTCACGCGCTGGCTCTGAGTCCGCGCCCGCGGACGGTCACTCGACCCGTCGGAAGCGGCGGCCGGGGAGGCGCTCCGCCCGGCCGCGCAGCTCGAGTTCGACCAGGCGGGCGACGACGTCTCCGACCGGCCGACCGAGGATCTCCGCCAGCTCGTCCGGCGTGCGCGCGAGCGCGGCGATCTCCCGCAGGAGCGGGTCGTCGTCGTCCGGCGAGGGGGGCGCCCCGGAACCCCGGTCGCGCCGGAACGCCTCCGCCCGGACCACGCCGATCCCGACCAGCGGGTCGAGGAGGTCGGCCGGTTCGAGGATCGGCCGGGCGCCGTCCCGCAGCAGCCGGTTCGTCCCCCGCGACAGCGGGTCGTCCGGGCTTCCGGGGACCGCCGACACCTCCGTTCCCGCGTCGAGCGCGGCGCGGGCGGTCGACATCGAGCCGGAGTCCTCGGTCGCGGCGACCACGGTGACCGAGTCCGCGAGCGCGGCGACGATGCGGTTCCGGGCCGGGAAGTTCGGCGCGTTCGGCGGCGTGCCGAGCGGGTACGGCGTGAGGAGGAGGCCGCGCTCGCGGACCCGGGCGTGGAGCCTCCGCGTCTCGCGCGGGTAGGTCCGGTCGATCCCGGTCCCGAGGACGCCGATCGGGTGGCCGTGTCCGTCCAGGCACCCCTCGTGCGCGGCCGCGTCGATCCCGCGGGCGAGGCCGCTGACGACCGCGACGCCCGCCTCGCCGCACGCCCGTCCGAGACGGCGCGCGAACCGGAGCTGCGCGGCGGCCGCCGCCCGGGCGCCGACCAGCGCGGCCCTGGGCGCGGGAGCGAGGCCGGCGCCGACGACGTACAGGACGGTCGGCGCGTCGGGATGGCCGACCAGCGGCGCCGGGTAGTCGGCGTCGGCCGGGGTGACGATCCGGGCGCCGATCCGTTCGGTCCGTCGGAGCTCGACGTCCGCCGCGTCGTCGCGCCGCAGCTCGAGGAACCGGTCGATGCTCCGCGCCCCGAGTCCGGCATCCGCGAGCGCCTCCCGGTCGCCGCCGAGGAGCACGTCGACGGGGGGCGGCGGCCGCCGACGGGGGTGCCCCCCGGCCAGCAGGTTCAGGAGGATCGCCGCTCGTCGCTCTCGGTCCACGCCGGAGAGACGACGGTCCGGCCCGCGCGGTCACGCCGATTCCGCGACCGCCTCCGCCAGCGCGAGGTCGATCGCCGCCTCGTCCGCGACGTCGACCCGCTCCACGTGCCCCACGGCGACCGGGAGCGCGAAGCGGAGCGCGCGCCCCTCGCGCTTCTTGTCGGCACGCAGGAACGAGCGCACGTGCGCGACTTCCACGGCGGGACCGCGGACCGGCAGCTCGAGCCGCCGGCAGAGTGCGGCGATCCGCGCGGCGAGCCCGTCGGCGGCGAGCCCGAGGCGCTCGGCGAGCCGGGCCTCCGTCACGAGCCCGACCGCCACCGCCTCGCCGTGCGAGAGGCCCCGAAACCCCGTCGCCGCCTCGAGGGCGTGGCCGATCGTGTGGCCGAGGTTCAGGAGCTGCCGCTCGCCGTCGTCCCGCTCGTCGCGCGAGCAGAGCTCCGCCTTCGCCCGGGCGCACCGGGCGACGGTCCCGGCCGCCGCCCGCGGGTCGGCGCGGAGCGCGTCGACCGACGTCGCCTCGAGCTCCTCGAACAGCGACGCGTCCGCGATCAGCGCGGTCTTCACGACCTCCGCCAGCCCGCCGATCCACTCGCGCCGGGGGAGCGAACCGAGGAGCGCCGGATCGGACAGCACGAGCCGCGGCGGCCAGAACGCCCCGACGAGGTTCTTGCCGCGGGGAGTGTCGACGCCGGTCTTCCCGCCGATCGCCGCGTCGACCATCGCCAGGAGCGACGTCGGCAGGAGGACCGAGCGGACGCCCCGCAGGTGGATCGCCGCCGCGAACCCGGCGAGGTCGGTCACCACGCCGCCGCCGGCCGCGACGACCACGCCGCGTCGGTCGAGTCCGTGCTCGACCAGCCGATCGAGCAGCCCCTCGACGGCCCGGAACGTCTTCCCCTCCTCGCCCGGCGGCAGGACGACGACCCCGGACGGGCGGAGGCGCTCCCGAAGCGCCTCGCCGTGGTGCGCGTCGACGTTCTCGTCGGTGACGATCACCCGCGCCGTCGCGTCGGGGGCCGCGGCCTCGATCTCGGCGGCCGCCCGCGCGAGCGCCCCCGGTTCGACGACGACCGGGTACGGGCCGCGGGCGCTCGACACGTCGACCCGCACGCGCGTCAGCTCTCGTCGGCCGGCGGCGGGGGCGGAGGGGGGTCGGTCCCCTTCCCGCCGTCCGCGGGGGGCGCGGCGTCGGCGAGCACGCGGTCGAGCCGTCGCCGCTTTCGGTTCAGGAACTCCCGCCGGAACTGCTCCGACTTGCGGCTGTCCCGGAAGACCAGCACGAAGAAGGCGACGATCAGGAAGAGGGTCATCCCCGCGATCGCGTAGCCGATCTGCGCGATCGCCTCGTTCTTCGGCAGGTGGAACGGGTCGAACCGGAGCGGCACCAGCAGCGGGCCGTTCAGGATCTCGCCGCGGTTGTTCTCCCACGCGTAGTTCTTGACGAACACGCCGGTCAGGTAGACGAGCTTCGTCTTCTCCAGGACGTCCTTCGGGAACGGTTCGACGCCGATCCACCGGATGAGCCGGTTCCCCGGCTGCGCGAAGATGCCGTCCGTGAACGTCCGGACCCCGACCGGGTTCTCGCCGCCCGGCCCGAGCTGGCGCGGCCACTCGAGGCCGGGGACGTGCCGCACGAGGATGCGGACGGTCCGTCCGCGGAACTCGTCCGGCCGCCGCCGCAGGTCGCGCCAGGTCACCTCCGGCGCCCGGAGCGCCGCGCGCTCCTCCGCGCCGAGGTGGAGCGCGTACGACAGGACCGGGTAGAGGATCTCCTCTTGCAGCTCGACCATGTCGGGGACGTCGTGGTCCCGCGCCCGGTCGAACGGCGCGGCGGAGAGGTCCTCGACGGGCGGCATCTCGAGGAACGACCGGACGAGGCGGTTCCCGACGATGTAGATCGCGTCGTCGACGTACGTGCCGGGCGCCGTCTCGAGCGCGAACATCTTCAGGAAGAACCCCTGCAGCCGGACGACCTGCCCGAGCTCGACGTTCGGTTCCCGGAGGACGGAGAACGCCACGATCCGCCCCCCGGGCGTCCGGAGCCAGCCCCGCACCTCCTCCCAGACCCGGCCCTGCACCACCTCGATCGCCTCGAGGAACCCCTTCACCTCGAACGGCTGTCCCCGGTAGAGCGCGGGCTCCGCCGAGATCCTCTCCGGGTCGAGCGGGGCGAGGCCGAGCGCCTCGAGGTCGCCGGGCGTCAGCTTGCGCGCCTCGGTCAGGAGGTGGGTGTAGGCGTCCGGCTCGCGGATCAGGCGGTCGTTCCGGCCGTCGTCGCGGACCGACTCGAGCTGCGCGAAGTCGACGCGCGCGGCCGGCTCGCGCCGGATCTCCGAGTCGTCCTCGGCCGCGATGTACGCCCCCTCGTCCGGCGGTTT
>JAUIEL010000441.1 GCA_030428825.1 bacterium | reverse complement strand
CGTCACCATGGACCTCGACAAGCGCTCCGTCCGCGTCCTGCGCAAAGGCGAAGCGCTCAAGAAGGGCCTCGTCGACCCCGCGTCCATCGATCCCCGCACCCTCGACAACCCCATGGCCTTCATCCTCGGCAAGCTGATCGAAGCCGAAGAACTCTCCGTCGACAGCACCGACGCCCTCGAAGCCGAAGTCGACGACTTCCTCGCCGCGATCCAGCAAGACCGTGACCCCGCGGTCACCGGCGAGCAAGGCCTGCGCGCGCTCGAAGTCGCGGAGCGCGTCGTCGCCGGCGTCGCCGCCAGCCTCGAGCGCGCCGGCGCACAGCCCTCCTGAGCCCCGCGCCGACCATGGCGCCCCGGATCCTCCTCGTCGCCGGCGAGCCCTCCGGCGACCAGCACGGCGCCGAGCTCGTCCGCGAGCTCCGTGCTCGCCTGCCCCAGGCGCGGATCGAGGGCCTCGGCGGAGAGCAGATGGCCGAAGCCGGCATGGAGATGCTCTACAACCTCCCCCACCAGCTCGCCATCATGGGCTTCTGGGCCGTCGCCTTTCGCCTCCCGCGCATCGGCCGCCTGCTCTCCGTCGTCCGGGCCTGGTTCGACCGCCACCCCCCCGACCTCGTCGTCCTCATCGACTACCCCGGCTTCAACGGCCAGGTCGCGCGACTGGCCCACAACCGCGGCATCCGCGTCGCCTACTTCATCACCCCCCAGGTGTGGGCCTGGGCCTCCTCCCGCGTGCATCGCCTCGGGCGGCTCTGCGACCTCCTGCTCGTCATCCTGCCCTTCGAAGAGCGGATCTACGCCGACCACGGCTACAACGCCCGCTTCGTCGGGCATCCCCTCACCGAGCAGCTCCAGGCCTTCCGTCAGCGCTACGACCAGCGACGTGCGAGCCGTCAGCTCCCGCCCCCCCTCCAGGGCGACGACCCCGTCCTGGGCCTCCTCCCGGGAAGTCGTCGCCAAGAAGTCCGCGGCGTCCTCCCCATCATGCTCAGAGCCGCCGCCCGGCTGCTCGACCAGCTCCAGCCCGCCCCGCGGCTCGTCCTCGCCAGCCGCGCGGGGCCGCTCCCGGACGGCGTGGCGCGGCAGGTCGCGCGCGTCGGCGCCGCGGCCCTCTCGACCGGGGTCGCGGGCGCGGTCCGCGTGCGGCTTCGCACGGACGGCAACATCCGTGCCGACCGATTCCTGCAACGAACTCCACACCAATGAGTTACGGGCTGCACTCGCCGGGTATCGTAGGGGCCGCCCCGCCGACGTGAGGGAGATCCCATGATCGTCCGCCACCTCGCCTCGTCCACCCTCGTCCTTCTCGTCGGCGCGATCGCCGCGTCCGCCGACGTCGTCCACCTCACCGACGGGAGGTCGCACCGCGGCGATGTCGAACGCACGGAGGACGGCGGCGTCGTCGTCCGGACGCTCGACGGAGAGGTCCGCGTCCCCGCCGACCGGATCGACCGCGTCGAGGAACGCCGCGACCTCTCGCGCGAGCTGGCCGAGAAGCGCCGCCGCGTCGGCTCGAACGACGCCGCCGGACTGATCGCGCTGTCGCAGTGGGCGATTCGGAAGGGGCTGTGGGAGGACGCGCTCGACCTCTCCGACCTCGCGCTGAACGCCGTCCTCCGCGGGCGCGCGAAGGAGGCGGTCGGCCTCCCGCTCGAGCTGATGCACCTGCCGGTCGCCGACGTCCGGCGCGACTCCGAGCTCGACGCGGAGTCGACGCGCCGCCTCCTCCTCGCCACCGGCGGTCGGAAGCCGGCCCGCGCGATCGTCGCCCGGACCCGGCTGCAGGAGCTCGCGACGCGGTACGACGTGACCGACGCGCTGCTGAAGGGGCTCCGGGACGTCGGGGCCGACGTCCGTCGCACCGCCCTCCGGGTCCTCGCCACGACGACCCCCGAGGCCGCGCTCGAACCCGTGCTCCGCGCGATGCTGTTCGACCGGGACCCCGCCGTCCGGAAGGAGGCGACGCTCACCGCCAAGGCGTTCGCCCACGAGGGGATCGTCTACCCGGTCGCGAGGGCGATCGAGCAGGACGACGCCGCGCTCCGCGAGGCGGGGATGGACGCGGCCGAGCTCCTCGACGACCCGCGCGTCGTCGGGGCCCTGGTCCGGCTCCTGAAGCGCGCGGACTCGGCCGGGAAGACGCGGAACCACAGCGCGAACGTCACCCACACGAGCTACGTGAAGGACTTCGACGTGGAGATCGCGCAGGCCGCGGTGATCGCGCAGCCGATCGTCGGCGTCGTCCAGCACGGGACGGTGCACGACGTCGGCGTCACGGGCGTGTTCGAGCGCCGGGTCCCGCGGGGGCAGCGCGACCGCGCCGGCCGGCTCCTCTCGCGATTCACCGGACAGTCGTTCGGGACCGACTGGCGGAAGTGGGAGGCGTGGCTCGCCGAGCAGCAGGCGCACTGAGCCCGGCCCGCCGCGTCAGGCGAAGCAGATGCAGTACCCCTGGTCGACGCTCGCGTCGCCGATCGCCTCGGTCTTCCGGGCGCCGGCGCACGCGATGCGCGCCGGGTGGAGGAACGTGTGGAGGCGCGGCGCCTCCTCGGTCACCTCGCGCACTCCCTTGTGCGCCGCATCGCGGATCGCCGCCCGCATCCGCCGCTCGTAGAACCCCGCGAACGGGTGGCCGGTCGCGAAGTCGCTCCCCGGGTCGGGCATGTTCTTCCAGCAGCCGCCGCCGTGGAAGTAGCGGAGGTCGCGCACGGGGTCGCCGGCGGTCGGCGCGAGCGAGAAGCGGCGGATCCGCTCGACCGACTCCGCCTCCCGCCAGAGCGTCTCCAGCCGCCCCGCGCGGTATCCCCCGTCCTCCTCGACGAGGTCGCCGAGGAAGAACCGGTCGTCGTCCATCGCCGCCGCGCACGGCAGGAGCCGGCCGTCCGCGGAGACCCCGAGGATGGTGTAGCCGGCGCCGCAGTAGTCCTTCGCCGGGCCATGGGTCGCGAGCGCGTGGAAGATCTTGTCGTTCGTCAGCGCGGGCGCCGCCCCCTTCAGGGTCGCCTTCGCGCGCCGGATCGCCGCGGCCGAGCGGTCGAGGACCGAGTCGAGGTCGCCGTCGTCGAGCGCGCGGATGTCGTCGTGCCGCTCGGCCCCGCCCCGGTCGAGGAGCAGGATCAGGTGGTGGTAGTCCGGCCGGTTCCCACCCTCCTCCATCGCCGCCAGCGCGGCGGTCAGCTCGTGGACCCGCCCCTTCGACACGCCGTTCGGCGTCGTCGAGACCCCGACCCGGAGGCCGTGCCGGAGCGCGACCCGCACGCCGTCGAGCGCCTTCGCGAACGACCCCTTCCCGCGGACCGGCCGGCTCGTCTCCTCGTCCGGCCCCTCGATCGAAACCTGCACGATCAGGCGGTCCCGGTGCGGCGCGAGCGCCGCCGCGAGCGCGTCGTCGATCGTCAGGCCGTTGGTGAACAGGATCAGCCGCGCCCGCTCGAGGACGAACCGCGCCAGGTCGAGGAAGTCGTCCCGGAGGGTCGGCTCGCCGCCGGTGAAGTAGAAGATCTCCGTCCCGAGCGCGTGCGCCTCCGCCATGATCGCGCGCAGCGTCTCGCCGGAGAGTCCGGTCCTCCCCTCCACCACGCGGTCGATCGTGTAGCAGTGGCGGCAGCGGAGGTTGCAGTGGTCGTTCGTGACGACCCAGAACTCGTGCAGGCGGGACGGGGCCATCGACTCGCGCCGGTTCCGCCGTTCGACCGCCGGGAACGGTGCGGCGGAGAGGAAGCCGCGCCGGTGCGCGTCCTTCAGGAAGCGGCGTCCCGCCCGGTCGTCCGGCGCGACCAGTCGTTCCCCGAGGACCCCCGGCTCGGCGCGAACCCGCTCGAGGAGCGCCCGCCCCACGCGGTTCGTGCCGATCCAGCGGACCCGCTCGGGATCGATCAGCACCGAGACCGGCCCCTCCTCGTCGAGCAGGAAGAACGGGGCGTGCAGCGGCCCGGACGGATCGAAGTCGGTCCTCACGGTCGCGCCGCGCCTCAGTCGCGGTCGAGCGCGTCGAGCGCCTGGAGGCCGTGGACGAGCGACGCGCCGCCGCGGATGACCGACGCCACGTGGATCGCCTCGGTCAGCTCGTCGACCGACGCGCCGGCGCCGGACGAGCTCTGGGTGTGCGCATCGATGCAGTAGGGACACTGCAGCGCGTGCGCGACGGCGGTCGCGATCAGATGCTTCGTCTTCTTCGTCAGCGCGCCCTCGGCGAAGACGCGGTCCGACCACGCCTCGTACGCCTCGAACAGCTCCGGCCGGCTCTCGCCGACCTCGCCGAAGCGCGGCAGGTCGTGGGGAGAGTAGTAGGTGTCGCTCATACGGGGTCTCGACCTCCGGGAGAGAGGATACGCGGCCGGGGCGGATTCGTGCCCGGTGCAACCGCCGCGGCGAGACGACGTCTCCCGGGCATGGGATTCGTGGGTGCGACGTTGCTCGGGATCGACGCGCGGCCGGTCGAGGTCGACGTCCGGATCATGGGCGGACAGATGGGCCGGTTCCTCCTGACCGGTCTGCCGGGGGCGGCGGTGCGCGAGTCGCGCGACCGGGTCCGGGCGGCGATCGCGTCGTCCGAGCTCGAGTTCCCGAAGCGCTCGCTGCTGGTCCACCTCGCGCCGGGCGACCTCCGGAAGGAGGGGCCGCTGCTCGACCTGCCGATCGCGCTCTCGATCCTCGAGGCGTCCGGCCAGGTCGCCCTCGGCCGCCCGGGACGGTTCCTCGCCGCCGGGGAGCTGGCGCTCGACGGCCGGATCCGACCGGTCCGTGGCGCGGTACCGATCGCGGCGACGGCGCGGGAGCGGGGGTTCGACGCGGTGCTCCTCCCGCCCGGCAACGCGCGGGCGGCGGCGTTGGTCGACGGCATCGCCGTGTTCGGCGTGGCGTCGCTGACCGAGGCCGCCCACTTCCTCTCGGGCGAACTCGACCTCTCCCCGGCCCGGGTCCCGGCCGCTTCCGGCCCGCGCGACGACGCCTCCGAGCTCGCCGACGTCCGGGGGCAGGAGGACGCGAAGCGGGCCCTCGCGATCGCGGCGACCGGCAAGCACAACGTCCTCCTCGTCGGGCCGCCCGGCTCGGGGAAGACGATGCTCGCCCGACGGCTCCGCGCGCTCCTCCCCGACCTCGCGCCGCGGGAGGCCCAGGAGGTGGCGCGGATCCGCAGCGTCATCGATCCGGAGGCGGCCGGGGTCCCGCGGCGGCCGCCGTTCCGGGCGCCGCACCACACGTCGTCCCCCGCCGCGATGGTCGGCGGCGGCCCGACGATCCGGCCGGGGGAGGTGACGCTGGCGCACCACGGGGTCCTCTTCCTCGACGAGTTCCCGGAGTTCCCGCGGCACGCGCTCGAGGCGCTCCGGCAGCCGCTGGAGGACCGCGTCGTCGCGGTGGCCCGCGCCGCCGGGCAGGTCGTCTTCCCGGCCGACCTCTGCCTCGTCGCGGCGATGAACCCGTGTCCGTGCGGCTACCGGGGACACGCCCGAGTCGTCTGCCGGTGCACCGACCGCGTGGTCGAACGGTACGTCCAGCGGATCTCCGGTCCGCTCCTCGACCGGATCGACCTCGTGATCGAGGTGGCGCCGGTGGAGGTGCGGGCGCTGCTCGAACCGGCGCCGGTCGACGACGCCGCGGCGCTCGTCCAGGCGATCGGCCGGGCGCGCGCCGCGCAGGAGCGGCGGCTCGCCGACCGGACGGTCCGGTTCAACGGGCGGCTCGGGCCGCGCGACGTCGACCGGTTCTGCCGGCTGGAGGGGGCCGCGAAGACGCTCCTCGTGCGTGCGGCCGACCGGCTGCAGCTCTCGGCGCGGGCGGTGACGAGGACGAGGCGCGTGGCGCGGACCTGCGCCGACCTGGCCGGGCACCCGGAGATCGAGCCGGACGACGTCGCGTTCGCGCTGAGCTGCCGATCGACGCTCGCCGGGGCGCCGACGTGACGCGCGACGGGCGCCTTCCCGCGGGCCGGCGGCGCGACGAGAGGGTATCCTCCCCGCGCGTGGACGGAACGACGACGCCCCCGGACGGGAGCCTCCGGAGCCTCCTGCGGGACGGCGGCCGCGCGCTGGTCGTCCTGCTCGGGGTCGCGCTCGCTCTCCGCGTGACGGTCCTCGTCGACGTCCTG
>JAUIEL010000440.1 GCA_030428825.1 bacterium | reverse complement strand
CCCCTGCCCCGCGCAGCGGAGTGACCGCCTCGCGCAGCGACCCCAGCCCAGCGCAGCGACCCTAGATCCCCCGCAGGTAACCACCATCCACCGCCACCGCCGTCCCCGTGACGTAACTCGCGTTCTCCGAGCAGAGGAAGGCGACCACGTCGGCGAATTCCTCCGGGCGGGCGAGGCGCCCCGCGGGGATGTTCGCCTCCCAGGCGGCGCGGACGGCGTCCGGGGTCGTGCCGTCGCGGGCGGCGATGGCGTCGGCGAGTTCGATGGTGCGGTCGGTGGCGGTGAAGCCGGGGAGGAGGACGTTGACGGTGACGCCGTCCTTCGCGACCTGGTTCGCGACCGTCTTCGCGAACCCGACGGCGGCGGCGCGGCTCGCGTTCGAGAGGATCAGGCCGTCGAGCGGCTCGCGGGCGGAGATCGACGCGACGTGGACGATCCTCCCGAACCCGCGCTCGCGCATCGAGGGGAGGAACCGGTCGAACAGGCGGACCGCGAACAGGAAGCAGAGGTCGAGGGCGGGCCCGTACTGCTCGACGTCGATCTGGTCGTACGTGCCGGAGGGAGGTCCGCCGGCGTTGGTGACCAGGACGTCGGCGTCCCCGAGGCCGGTCCGGACCGCCTCGGCGAACGCCTCGATCGAGGCCGGGTCGACCACGTCGAGGGGGGCGGTGAAGACGTCCGCGTTCGGGACGTCGCGTTCGATCGACTCCTTCGCCGCCGCCAGGTCGGCCTCCGAGCGCGCGCCGAGGGCGACCCGCGCGCCCTCCCGTGCCAGCGCCCGGGCGGCGGCGAGTCCGAGGCCGCGGCTGGCGCCGGTCACGACGGCGATCCGTCCTTCGAGTCCGAGGTTCATCCTCGTCCTCCGTCCGCGGGGGCCTGTTCCTCGGGGCTCGACCCGTCGGTCGGGGTGTCCGCGTCGTCCGACCCGGAGTCGCGGTGTGCGTCGGTCGCGATCTCCTCGCGCTGCCCCATGAACTGCTCGACGCGGGCGGGGGAGACGGCCGTCCCCTGCCGGTTGGCGATCATCGCCAGTTGAACGTTGCCGGCGAGGCGCGCCCGCTCGGCGAGCCGGAAGTAGAGCGGCCCGATGTCGATCTGGAAGCGGGCGACGTCCTCGGTCGTCAGGTCCTGGAGGACTCCGAGGGCGCCGTTCAGGTCGTTCCCCTCGATCCGGACCCGCGCGAGGCGGTATCGCATGTCGGCTCGTTCCTTCTCGTCGAGCGGCTGGGTGAGCGCGGAGCGGTAGACCTCGATCGCCTCCGACCACCGCTGGTTCCGCTCGAGGTGGTCGCCGTGGTCGAACACCTCGAGGACGTCCGAGCGCCGCCCCGACTCCTGCTGCTGTCGGACGACCAACCACGTCAACGGCACGGCCAGCACGACGGCCCCGATCCAGAGCCCCTTCATGCGGCGACCTCCACGGTTCGAGCGATTTCCAAGGTCACGATCACGTCTTGATCCGGATTTCGTTCCTTCATCGGAGGATCGACCGTTCGCGCACCGATCGTCCGCCGCACCTGTCCCCTGTGCCCACGCCGGGCCGTTCCCGACCTGCACCTGCATATGGACCTTCACTCTACCGGTTTCACCGGATCGACCGCCGAGCCCGAGTCCGAGGCCGTTCGCGCCGATTCCTGGAGCGGCGTCTGGGCCGGCTCGGCCGAGCTTCGTCGCCCGGACGGGTCCACGCTCGACTTCGACATGGAGCTCCGGATTCCTCGTCGCCTTTCGAATCGTTCGGAACCGGTCGGCACCGACGTGGTCTACCGGTGTCGAGGGAGCGAGTCGATTCGCCGCATTCGCTGGGAAGAGACCCCGTTCCCCGACGTCCGATGGTCCGAGGTCGAGGTGAACGGATGCCGGCAGACGACGGTTTCGACGCGACGAGGGGACCGGCTCCGGGTCGTGATCGTGGCCCGGCGTCCGCTCGGCGGCGGTTCGGGACTGGTCGTCCAGCAAGCGGACCTCCGCCGGATCGGCGCGGCTCGAGTCTGAACCCGCAGCCCGCGGCGCCGTTTCGCCTGCTATCGTGGACGGGCCGCGCCGATCGGGGCTCCCCCCCTCCCCGACGCGCCCGGCCGAGGGGACGAACCGCAGCTGCCGGGAGGGGGACGGCCAGCGAATCCGAGGGCCGGTGCGTAGTAGGAAGGGGCGCCGCCGGCCGAACGGCCCCCGCGGCAAGGAGGAAGCATGCGCTCATCAGTCATCGTTCCCGGTCTCCTGACGGCGTTCTGCGTCGTCTCCGGCCTCGCAGATGCGGGGGGGCTGAAGACCTACCGGGACCCCGTCCACAAGTTCTCGCTCGCCGTGTTCGACGAATGGGAGCAGGTTCCGACCGAGGTCGGGACCGAACACGAGGTCGCCAAGTTCTACGAGAGCACGAACCGGGGCGACGTCTTCGACCCCGAGCTCCTCGTCGTGCGGATCGTGAAGGAGGAGAAGAAGCCGCTCACCGGCGGTGGCCGCGAGGGGATTCCGACGATCACCCGTTGGGCGCCGAAGTCGGCGTGGGACTGCACCTTCGGAATGCTCCGCCCGGCGCACGACGGGACGCGCGCCGACCCGGAGAAGCTGAAGCCGCGCAAGACTCGCTCGGCCGACAAGGTGAACGGCGAGCTCTGGACCTACGAGGCCCCGCTGCAGCCGGGGAACGACGACCTCACGATCTGGGCCAGCCTCGCCGTCTACGAGAAGGACGGGATCGAGTACGGCATCTACCTCGTCACGTCGAAGCGGCGCGGCGAGCGGATGCTCAAGGACTTCAAG
The DNA here is from genome assembly GCA_030428825.1 of bacterium. Taxonomy (GTDB): domain Bacteria; phylum Planctomycetota; class B15-G4; order B15-G4; family JADJEK01; genus JAUIEL01. Next base: position 3,329 of record JAUIEL010000440.1, on the reverse strand, counting down.
CGGATCGCGAAGTCGTTCAAGTTCTACGACGAGCACGCGAAGGACGTCCGCGAGGTCGACGCCCTCGCCGACGTGAAGATCTCCCCGAAGCGCCGGGCGCAGATCGAGGCGGGGATGATCAAGGGGTGGGGCGTCCGGGTCAGCCCGAAGAAGAACTACATCGTCGTCTACAACACGCTCGACAACAAGAACCACCAGCTGTCGAAGGTGATCGCCGAGCGGATCGAGAAGCTGCGCGAGCAGGTGTACGAGGTGCAGTTCCCGCCCGCCCGGAAGATCGACGCGGTCTCGATCGTGCGGGTCTGCGGCTCCCGCAAGGAGTACCACGCGTACGGCGGCCCGCCGGGCTCGGCCGGCTACTGGAACTCCGGGACGGAGGAGCTCGTCTTCTACGACGCCTCGCCGTCGAAGAAGATCGACGACGACACGCTCGCCGTCCTCTACCACGAGGCGTTCCACCAGTACATCTACTACAGCGTCGGCAGCGTCGCACCCCACTCGTGGTTCAACGAGGGGCACGGCGACTACTACGCGGGCGCCGACTACGTGCGCGGCCGCTTCAAGGTCGAGCCGTTCAACTGGCGCATGCAGACCGTGAAGTCGGCGATCCGCGAGGGGGCGCGCCCGTTCAAGGTCGAGATCGACGAGAAGACCCAGGAGGAGAAGAAGGTCTGGGAGCAGAAGGGGTACACGCCCCTGGCCGACCTCGTGCGGTTCAGCCAGCGCGACTACTACTCGTACCCCGGCGTCAGCTACGCCCAGGGGTGGTCCCTGATCTACTTCCTCCGCGAGGGGCTGAACCGCCGCGAACAGAAGCAGTGGGGGCACATCCTCGACGTCTACTTCAACACGCTGAAGGACGAGGTCGCGAAGGCCGGCGAGCTGGTTCCGCCCGGCTTCGGCGGCGACGACCCGGACCTCCCGGATCCGCCCGACCCCGACGCTCCCGACGCGCCGGACGCCCCCGACGCGCCGGACTCCCCCGACGACCCGGACGGGGACGGAGAGGGGGAGGAAGAGGACGAAGAGCCGAAGATCGCCGTCCCGCCGCCGTCGATGTTCGGCGGCCGCCAGGGGGACGCGCGGAAGATCGCGGTCGAGAAGGCGTTCGAGGGGGTCGACTTCGCGGAGCTCGAGAAGGCCTGGATCGAGTTCACGCTGAAGGTGAACTGACCGCCGTCCCTCGAGCGAGGAGCGATCGGACGGACGACTCGGCGCGCGCCGGGTCGTCCGTTCGCGCGTCTCGGCGCTCCCGCGTCCGTCAGAACTCCTCGGCGGCCTTCTTCTTCGGACGCGGGGGGACGACCCAGGCGTCCATCCACGCGTCCGACGCCCGCTCGAATCCCATTCCATGCAGGCGACGCTCGAGGTCCGGCATGTGGGCGGCGCCGTAGAAGACGCCGAGCCGGCGGTCCCCGTCGTCGAGCTGTTCCTCGACGACCTCGATGCACGCCTTGTTCCGCTCGGTCAGCAGGAGTTCGCCCATCTTCGAGTCGCCGAGGCCGGCCGCGATCCGCTCGAGGTCGCCGAACTGCCGGGCGAGCACCTTCTTCAGGCTCCGTCCGTCGTCGGTCGAGAGGAGGGCGAGCAACATCTCGACGCCCTGCGCCTGCGCCTCCTCCGGGTCGATCGACGCCTGCGCCTTCATGCTCGTCAGCATCGCCGAGATCACGAGCGAGAAGAGGTTCTCCCCCCGCTCGTCCATCAGCTCGGAGAGCCGCCTCGGCGTGACGTCGGCGTGGACGAAGTTCTCGGCCTGGTAGTCGACGTGGTCGAGCTGGAAGGTGAGGCGCAGGAGGTCGCCGAACCCCTTCTGGAACAGGCCGAGCCCGCCGACCGACCGGTCCTTGGTCGGGCGATAGCTCTCCGGGGCGACGAGCTCGTACAGGAGCGCGTCGTACGTCGCGAAGAGGGCGTTCAGGTCCTCGTAGTACGCCTGCTCGCCGATGTGGACGACCCCGATCAGGTCGACCAGCCGGCCGTCGGCGTCCTTGTACCGGACGATCGAGGTCTGCAGCCGAGCGCCGCCGTCCTCCTCCTCGACGTAGCGGAGGAACTCCGAGCCGGCGCCGGCCTCGAGGGCGGGCGCGGCGGTCTCCTCCTCCGGGGCGCAGGCGGCGGCGACGAGCGCGAGCGGGGCGAGCAGCGAGTTCATCATCTTCATCCCTGGTGATCCGACTCGAGCGTGAGGACGACCGGCGCGTGGTCGCTCGGCTTCTTGCCGCGGCGAGCGTCGAGGTCGACCTCCGCTCCCGTGGATCGGTCGAGCACCACGTCCGACACGAGGAAATGATCGATCCGGAGCCCGCGCTTCTTCGCGAAGCCGAGCATCCGGTAGTCCCACCAGGTGTGGTGCCCGGCGTCCTCGTGGAACTTCCGGAACGCGTCGTGCAGGCCGAGGTCGACGATCGCTCCGAGCGCCTCCCGCTCCTTCGTCGAGCAGAGGATCTTCTCGCGCCACAGCTCGGGGTCCCAGACGTCGCGGTCGTCGAAGGTGACGTTGAAGTCGCCGCACATCACGAACGGCTGGGAGAGGTCGAACTCCTCCGCGAGGTACTCCCGGAGCCGCCCGAGCCAGCGGAGCTTGTGCTCGTAGTGGGGGGAGCCGACCTCCTTCCCGTTCACCACGTAGACGTTCACGACCGTCAGGTCGCCGATCGTCGCCGCGAGGACCCGCCGGTCGGCGTCCTCCTCCTCGCCCGGCATCCCGCGCCGGACGTCGGACATCGGCTCTCTCGAGAGGATGGCGACGCCGTTGTACGTCTTCTGCCCGAACAGCTCGACGTTGTAGCCGAGCTCCTCGACCGGCTCGCGCGGGAACGCCTCGTCGACGCACTTCGTCTCCTGCAGGCAGACGACGTCCGGCCGCACGGCCTCGAGCCAGGGGAGGAGGCGCGGCTCGCGCGCGCGCACGGAGTTGACGTTCCAGGTGGCGATTCGCATGGGATGAGTCTAGCCCCGCCGGCGGGCGAGGACGAGCGCCGCGGGCGACGGACCGCTCCGCCCGCAATCCTCGGCGAGGTGAGCGGTTGCGCCGCCGGCCGCACCGTCGACGCTCAGAACCGCATCACCACGAGCGCGGGATTCGACAGGAGGTGATCACCGGGGCTCGTCGTGCTCGGCACCGTCGGGAAACCGGCCTGGACGACGAGGCTCTTCCCTTCGAGGCCGGGCGCGGTCGGGAGGGGGATCGACGCGCTGCCCGGTGTCGTCGCGACCCAGATCGAGTCGAGGGCCGACGGATCGAGCCAGAGCTGGCCGTCGTACCGGGGGACGTCGACCACCTTCGCCTCCGTTGCGAACAGGACGATCGCCGGGACTCCGGGGGT
>JAUIEL010000439.1 GCA_030428825.1 bacterium | reverse complement strand
GATCCTTGGGCCGGACGACAGCACGACGCTGGCGGCTTCGAGGGGTTGGACGAGGAGCTGGGATACCTGTTCGGCGAGCAGCTCGGGATTAGCGGCGGTGGTTTCAACCATGAGGGAGTGTCCTGTTCTAGTGCAAGGGGATTGGTCAACCCGTGCCACCAGGACAACGATGGGGCCGGCCACCGGGACCGACCCGACGCTCGACGAGGCGAACCGGATGGCGGCGCGGGCGCAGCGGCACGCGCTGCAGAAGGAGGTGACGCGCTACGAGAAGGAGCTCGCCTCGTACGACGCGCGCGCCGAGCTCCTCCCGGCGCGCCGCGACCAGGCCCAACGGCGCGTCGTCGAGGCGGAGAAGCGGGCGCAGGAGTGGCAGCGGATCGTCGACGAGGCCCGGGCGCGGGAGACCCAGCGGGCGCTCGACGAGGCGCGGCGCCGCGAGCTGGAGGCGGACGAGCTGAAGCCGCTCGCGGAGGTGAACACCGCGCTCGCCGCGGAGGGGTCGAAGATCACCGACGCCATGAAGGCGGCGGGGGACCTCCTCTCCGAGCGGAAGACGAAGCTCGACGCGCTCACCCGGCGGTTCCAGGCGACGCGCGAGAAGATCCAGCTCGCGGGGCTCACCGACGCGATGTCGGTCCTCCTGCGGAAGGAGCACGCCGACCTCGAGGTGACCGACGGGTTTCGGCGCGAACAGCGGCTCCGGCGCGAGCGGATCTCGGACGCCCAGCTGCGCGAGCTGCAGCTCGACGACGACCGGCAGGAGCTCTCGGACGTCGACGCGCGGGCGCGCGAGGCGGTGGAGTCGATCGACCCGGAGGGAGAGCGCCCCGACCGGACCGACCTCGAGGCGGCGGCGCGCGAGCTCCTGCAGCGACGCAAGGAGACCCTCGACAAGCTGCTCGCCGACTACCGGACCTACCTCGAGCGCCTCGGCCAGCTCGAGCGGACGACGGAGACGTACTCGGCCGCGGCCGACGAGTACCGCGAGTACCTCCAGGAGAGGATCTTCTCGGTCCGGTCGGTCGACGGCTCGCTGATCCCGAGCCCCGGCGCGATCGCCGACGCCGCGGCGAAACTCCTCGGTCCGTCGACCTGGTCGGGGACGATCGATCGGCTCTCGCAGGCGCTCTCGGTCCTCCCCGCGTCGTCCGCCGCCGCCGGCGTGATCCTGGCGCTCGTCCTCGGCCTCTCGCTGCTGTTCCGCGCGCGGGTCCGGAGCCGGCTGCGGTGGGTGAACGAGCAGGTTCGCCGGGTCCGCACCGACGCCTTCCGGCACACGGTCGAGGCGTTCGCGGCGACCCTGGTGCTCGCGCTGCCGCTCGCGATCGTCGTGTTCCTGACCGGGAAGGCGCTCGAGCTCGCCGCCGAGCCGAAGGGGGTGGTCGGCGCGGTCGGCGGGGTCCTGGTCCGACTCGCGCCGGCGGTCCTCCTCCTCGACCTCGTCCGGCACACGGCGCGGCGCGACGGGCTCGGCGGGGCCCACTTCCAGTGGGCGGACTCGACCTGCCGGGCGCTCGGACGACTGGTCCGGTGGTTCGCGCCGCTCTACCTGATCCCGCTCGCGGTCGCGCTGATCATGCAGCCGCCCGCGGTGACGGATCGGGACAACGACTCGCTGGGGCGGCTGGCGTTCGCGGTGGCGATGGTCGGTCTGACGATCTTCCTGAAGCGCCTCCTCGACCCGGAGGGGCCGACGCTCTCCCCGGTCGTGACGAGGAACCCGTCCTCGATCCTCGTGCGGTTCCGGCACGCCTGGTACCTGATCGGGGTCGCCACGCCCCTGACGCTCCTCGTCCTGACCGTGGTCGGCTACGACTTCACGGCGACCGAGCTGCACGGGCGCTTCCTCGCCTCGGCGATGTTGCTGGTCGTCCTCGCGTTCGTCCACGCGATGGCGATCCGCTGGCTCGACGTCGCCCGGCGGCGCGTCGCGATCGAGCACGCGCGGCTCCGGCGCGAGGCGGCGAAGGCGACCGCGAAGAAGGCGGACGAACCGAAGGAGTCCCTCCCGGTCTTCGAGGAGGTCGACCTCCCGGCGATGAACGCCCAGACCATGCAGCTCCTCCGGAGCGCCACGGTGCTGGTGGTGGCGATCGGGCTCTGGGGGATCTGGGCGGAGCTCTTCCCCGCGCTCCGCGTGTTCGAGCGGGTCCAGATCTGGCCGACGATCCAGGTGGTCGAGTCGCGTGAGGAGGGGCGGTTCCCCGTCCTCGAGGGACTCGCCGCGACGTCGGCCGCGCCGGCGTCGGCCGCTCCGCGGGCGGAGGCGTCGAAGCCGGCCGCCGATCCGGCCGCGAACGGCGCGCCGAGCCCGTCGATGCGCCCGCCGATCGCCGGGACCTCCCCGGCGGAAGGCGGGGAGGAGGCGGCGCCGGACGCCCTCCCGTCGGTCCTGACGCTCGCCGACCTCGGGCTCTCGATCCTGTTCCTCCTGCTGACGACGATCGCGGCGAAGAACCTCCCGGGGCTGGTCGAGATCGTCCTCCTCCGGCGGCTCTCCCTCGACCCGGGGGCGCGGTACGCGGTCAGCACGATCGCGCGGTACGCCATCGTGATCCTCGGCGTGACCCTGGCGTTCGGCGCGTTGTCGATCAGCTGGAAGAGCATCCAGTGGCTGGCCGCCGCCCTCACGTTCGGGCTCGCCTTCGGGCTGCAGGAGATCTTCGCCAACTTCGTGTCGGGGTTGATCATGCTGTTCGAGCGGCCGGTCCGGATCGGCGACACCATCTCGGTCGGCGGCGTCACGGGGACGGTCTCGCGCATCCGGATGCGGGCGACGACGATCACCGACTACGAGAATCGCGAGCTGATCGTCCCGAACCGCGAGTTCATCACCAGCCAGCTCGTCAACTGGACGCTGACCGACCCGGTGACGCGCGAGGTGATCAAGGTCGGCGTGAAGTACGGCACCGACGTCGAACGGGCGCGCGAGGTGCTCCTGAAGGCGTGCCAGGAGAGCCCCATGGTGCTGAGGAACCCGGGCCCCTCGATCGTCTTCCGCCAGTTCGGGGACAGCGCGCTGGTGCTCGACGTGCGCGTCTACATGGCGAGTCGCGACCAGTGGCCGTCGCTGATGAACGACGTCATGATCCGCATCTACCGGGCGTGCGCGGCGGAGAAGATCGAGATCGCGTTCCCGCAGCTCGACCTCCACCTGAAGTCGGGGTTCCCCCCGGCGGGCGGCGAGCCGAAGGACCCCGAGCCGTGACCGGTCGGCGCGCGGAGTCGGCGACGAGTCCGACCGCCGCCGCGTCGAGCTGGTCGAGCAGCACCAGCGACCCGAGCCGCCGGGCGAGCCGGAGCTCGTCCGCGACGAGCGGCGTCACGAGGAGGAGGTCGACCGGCGCGCCGTCGTCCCCCGCGAACCGTTCGAAGCCGTCGGGGACGCCGACCGGGGGGCGGATCAGCGCCCCGCAGAACGGCGTGTCGGGAGCGAACGGCCGAGGCGGCACCCCGTGGGCGACGGTCCGGCCCGCCTCGAGCGGCGTCCGCGTCTTGTGCGGGTGACGGGCCAGCGTGGTCAGCAGATCGATCGGCCAGCCGCCGTCGCCGCCCGGAGGCCCCCCGCGCGGGAGGCCGAGGACGAGTTCGGCGCGGCGCGGCCGCCCGTCCGCGGTCCGGCCGGGCATCGCGAGCGACGACATGCCGCACGTGACCAGGACGTGCGCCTCCGGGCGGACGACGTGGAGGAGGGTGATCAGCACCCGGTCGGGGCGGCGCTCGACGAACAGCGCCTCGACCGGGCCGAGGTGCCGCTCGACGTGGGCGCGGACCGCGCGGGCCGCCCGCCAGTCGGCGGCGACCGGCTCCCAGCGCTCGGGTTGCTCGCGGAGGGAGACGACGATCTCGCCGGCGCGGGTCGGGTCGAGCCAGGTACGCATCGGGACCTCCGGCGGGCGGGTGCGTCGCGCGGCGGCCGAACCGGGGCGCGCCGACGGCGGGGGGATCGCCCGCGTGCGTCCCCTCCGGACCGGACAATGCCGCGCGGGCGCCGGGTCACGCGAGAAAACGGAACCGCCGGAGAGTTCTTCCCTCGCCGCGCCGGAGTCGGTTTCCTGAAGGCGTGCGCCCTCGCCTCCCCGCCCGCGTCCTCGCGACGCTCCTCCTCTCTTCCCTCCCGGTCCCGGCCGCGTCGGGGTCGGTCCTCGCCGCCGCCGCGGAAGGAGACGGCGACGGAGGGGGCGAGCGTCCGGCGCGGCCGCCGAACGTCCTCCTCGTCCTCGCCGACGACCTCGGGGCCGGCGACCCTCGCGTGTCGAACCCCGCGTCGCGCATCGAGACCCCGTCGATCGACCGGATCGCCCGCGAGGGGATGCGGTTCGTCGACGCGCACTCCTCGTCGGCGGTCTGTTCGCCGACGCGGTACGCGCTCCTGACCGGGCGGTACGCGTGGCGGACGCGGATGAAGCAGGGCGTCCTCTGGGGGGACGACGGCCTGCTGATCGAGCCGTCGCGGCCGACCGTGGCCGACGTCCTGCGCGCGCGGGGGTACCGCACCGCGTGCATCGGGAAGTGGCACCTCGGTCTCGGGGCGGCGGAGAAGATCACGGAGGTGCCGGCGGACGGGTTCGACGCCGGCGCCCACACCGTCGGGTTCGACGAGTCGCTCCTCCTCCCGGCGACGCTCGACATCCCGCCGTACATGTACGTCCGCGACGGCGTCCCCGAGGCGCTCCCGACCGAGTGGACCGAGGGGAGCGCGCGGCGGTGGGACGGGGGCGGCGGCTTCTGGCGGGCGGGCCCGATGGCGCCGGGGTTCGACTTCGTCGACTGTCAGCTCCGGTTCGGGCGGGAGGCGGTCCGGTTCGTCGAGGCGCGGGCCGAGGCGCCGGACGAGCCGTGGTTCCTCTACTTCCCGCTCACCGCGCCCCACACGCCGTGGGTCCCCGCGGAGCGGTTCGTCGGGGCGTCGGAGGCCGGGTGGTACGGCGACCTCGTGGCGGAGATCGACTGGGTCGTCGGGACGCTCCTCGAGGCGCTCGAGCGGACGGGGCAGGCCGACGACACGATCGTGATCTTCACCTCGGACAACGGTTCGCACTGGCGGTCGCGGGACGTGCGGCGGTACGGACACGACGCGAACCTCGGCTGGCGCGGGATGAAGGCGGACATCCACGAGGGCGGGCATCGGGTCCCGTTCTACGTCCGGTGGCCGGGCCGGGTCGCCGCGGGGGCGAAGTCGGACGCGCTGGTCGGGCTGAACGACCTGTTCGCGACGCTGGCGGAGATCGCCGGCGCGGAGGTCCCCGCCGGCGCGGCGGAGGACAGCGTGTCGTTCCTCGACGCCCTCCGAGGCGGCCGGGGCGCGCGCGTCGACCTCGTGAACCACTCGTACGACGGGATGTTCGCGCTCCGGAGCGGGCGGTGGAAGATGATCGAGGGGCTCGGCTCGGGCGGCTTCACCATGCCGGCGCGTCGGGCGGCGGCCCCGGGCGAGCCGGAGGGGCAGCTGTACGACCTGCTCGAGGACCCGGCCGAGCAGCGGAACGTCTGGGGCGAGCACGAGCGACGGGTCGCCGCGATGCGGGAGCGACTGGCGGCGCTGAGGGGCGGTTGAGCGGACTCAGCGAGGCGGGCGACGGAACAGGAGGACGTGCTCGCGGCGCGGCACCGCGGGGGCCGGGGGGAGCGCGGGGCGCTCCTGCGACGCGGCGGCGGCGAACTCGAGTCCGGCGCGCTCCGCGGCGGCCTCGGTGACGCGGTCCCCTTCCACCGGCGTCGCCTCGCCCGCGATCGAGTCGCCGACCACGACGGCGCACGCGCCCCCCGGTCGCAGCACGCGCCGCGCCTCCGCGAGGACGCGCCCGAGGTCGCCGGCGTACCGCTCTCTCGCGCCGCGCGCGCCGGCGTCGCGGCGGGCGCCGATCTCGCGCGCCGCGGCGTCCGCGAGGTCGAGCCCGAGGGCGGCGGCGCGGAGGTCCTGGACTCCGGCGTAGTCGTACGTCCCGAGGTACGGCGGCGAGGTGAGGACGAGGTCGACGGCGGCGTCCGCCGCCGGCATCGCGCGCGCGTCGGCGCGCGCGACGATCGGCTCGGCGAGCGGCGGCGCTCCCGCCCGCGGCGCCGCGGCCCGCTCGAGCTGCGCGAGCCCCCGGCCGAGC
>JAUIEL010000438.1 GCA_030428825.1 bacterium | reverse complement strand
GGGGAGGAGTTCGATGTGCGGGTCGGCGGCGCGGGCGGCGGCGATCGCGAGGCCGAGCGCCGAGCCCATGTTCACGAGCTGCTCGCGCACCTCGCCCTTCACCGCGTCGTCGATCACGAGGCGGTGTAGCGACCCGATGCTCTCGACCTTCGGGAAGTGGTTCTCGAACGCCCAGACGACCTCGGCCAGCGCCGCGCCCTCGCCGAACAGGCTGAGCGTCTCCGAGCGGAACCCGCCGTCGAAGAAGAACCGCGCCCCCTTCTCGATCTCGACCGCGATCGCCGCGACCAGCCGCTTCACCGCGTTCGCCCGCGCCGGCCCCTTCCCGACCGCGTCGAGTCCGATCACGCCGAGCGGGACGGTGCGGAACGCGTGGCCGCGGTCCCGGAGGTAGACGATCTCGGTCGCGCGCAGCCCGATCGACACGATCGTCCGGTCCCCCTTCGCCGGGCGGTCGTACCGGGTGAACAGCGCGATGGCGGAGGGGGACGGCACGAGGTTGTCGAACTCGAGGCCCGCCTCGGAGAGGTCCGACACGAACGCGTCGAGGTGGCTCCGTCGCGCGGCGTACAGGAGGGCGGGGATCTCGGTCGTGTCCGCCTTCTTCTTCAGGACGTGCGTCCGGACCACGTAGTCCTCGATCGAGCCGCGCAGCGAGCGGTGCGTCTCGTACCGGGCGATCTCCGCGAGCCGCTCGTCGCCGACGTCCGGGACCATCACGAGCCGGTTGAACGTCGCCATCGACGGGAAGCCGACGTAGACGCGGTCGAGCGGCCCCGGTCCGCCCTCGGCGAGGAACGTCCGGAGCGTCGCGTCGGCGCGTGGGTTCAGCCCGGCGCGCGGCCGCACGGCGCCGTCCTCCGCCCGCGCGTACGGGCGGTAGTCGGCCCAGGTCACCACGAGGCGCGCCCCGCGGCGCTCGAGCTTGACCGCCTTCAGCGCGCCGTCGGAGAGTTCGATGCCGAACGCCGGATTGCCGAGCACTTCAGGCTCCTCCCGCCGCGCCGCCGGTGTTCCGGGCCAGCCGCTCGGGGAACGGGACGACGCCGCCCCGTTCCTCCACGAGCCGCGCGACCGTCTGGACGTCGCTCCAGACCTGCTTCTTCCCGGCCGGGTTCCGGAGGAGGTAGGCGGGGTGGAAGGTCGGGATCAGGGGGATGCCGCGGAAGGCGAACTTCCGGCCGCGCACGGCGGAGATGCCGCCGCGGATGTCGAGCAGCTTCCGCGTCGCCGGCAGCCCGAGGGTGCAGATCACCTTCGGCTCGACGATCTCGAGCTGCCGCTCGAGGAAGGGGAAGCACGACGCGGTCTCGTCCGGTTCGGGGTCGCGATTCCCGGGCGGGCGGCACTTGACGATGTTGGCGATGAACACGGTCTCGCGGGAGAACCCCATCGCCTCGACGATCTTCGTCAGGAGCTCGCCGGCCCGGCCGACGAACGGGCGGCCCGACCGGTCCTCGTCGGCGCCCGGGCCCTCGCCCACGAACATCAGGTCGGCGTCGACGTTCCCCTCGCCGGGGACGGCGAGCGTGCGCCCGCGCGAGAGCTTGCAGAGGGTGCACCCCGCGACCTCGGCGTCGAGGGTGTCGAGGGCCGCCCGCTTCTCCGGCGAGCCGAGGCGCTCGGCCAGCGGTCCGACGCGCGGCCGGAACCCGGAGGCGCGCGCCGGCGCCGCCGCGGGGGAGGACGTTCGAGCGGTCTCGGCCGGGTCCGGCGCGGGCGGGGTCCGGGGAGAAGGCGGCTCGGCGGCGCGCGGGGGGGGAGGCGCGGGCGTCGCGTCGGCGCGCGGGGCGGGCTCGGTCGACGTCGCCGGCCGGATCGGGTCGAGGCGGCGGATCTCCTCGAGGCCGAAGCCGAGGTCCGTCTCGAGCCAGGCGAGCAGACTCCGCCTCACGGCCGTCGGTTCCGTCACGGGCATGCCTCTCCCTGGAGCTCGTCGTCGCGGCCGCGACCCACGACGCGACAGCGCACGAAGGTAGAAGGCGGGTGCTCCCCCGGCAACCGGATGCGTCGGTACCGCTCGGAAAGTCCCTCCGAGGTCGTCCCGTCCGTCGATTCGACGAGGACGGTCGCCTCCGTCCCGATCCGAGACCGATCGTCCTCCTCCCGCAGGCGCCGCTCCTCGCGGAGGAGGCGGGCGACGCGGGACCGGAGCGTCGGGGCCGGGACGCGCCCCTCGAGCGTCGCCGCCTCGGTCCCCGCGCGAGGGGAGAACGGGAAGACGTGGATCCGGGAGAGGCGGAGCCGCCGCGCCAGCGCGACCGTCCGCTCGAACGCCTCGTCCGACTCGCCCGGGAACCCGACGATCACGTCGGTGGTCAGCGCGAGGTCTTCGACCGCGGCCCGGACCGTCTCGATCCGCTCGGCGAACCGAGCGGCGGTGTACGGGCGCCGCATCGCGCGGAGGACGCCGTCGTCGCCGCTCTGCAGCGGGACGTGGAGGTGGGGGGCGAGCCGTTCGGTCTCGGCGAGGGTGCGCGCCAGGTCGGCGTCGATCTCGGTGATCTCGAGCGAGGAGAGGCGGACGCGGAACGTCCCGGGGAGCGCGGCGACGGCGCGGGCGAGCCCGAGGACCGAGTCGCCGGTGTCGCGGCCGTAGTGGCCGAGGTGGATCCCGCAGAGGACGAGCTCGCGGAAGCCGGCGTCGACGAGGCGACGGGCCTCGGCGAGGACGTCGTCGCGCGACCGGCTCCGCACCGGGCCCCGGATGCTCGGGATGACGCAGAAGGCGCACTTCGCGTCGCAGCCGTCCTCGACCTTGAGGAACGCGCGCGTGCGGGACGCGAAGGCGTGGGCGTCGAGGGCGAGCGCGCCGTCGGGTCGGGCGGGGACGGCGTCGCCGAGGAAGTCGACGAGCGCCCCGCGGATCGCGTCCCGCTCGCCGGAAGGGACGGTCAGGATCCCCGGCTCGATGCGGGAGTACGCCGCGCGATCGGTCGGGGTCATGCAGCCGGTGACGACCATCCGGGCGCCCGGGCTCTCGCGCCGGAGCCGCCGCAGCGCCTGCCGCCCCTTCTTCACCGCGTGGTCGGTCACCGCGCAGGCGTTCAGGACGACCACGTCGGCCGCGTCGCCGGCGTCGGTCTCGGCGAGCCCGAACCGACGGAGCTCGGCGCGGACCAGCTCCCCGTCGTAACGGTTCACCTTGCAGCCGTGGTCGAGGATTCGGAACCGCTCCATGATCGGCGCGATCCTATGGGCCCCGGGCGCGGGATGGAACGAGCAGAGGGCTCCCTCTCTAATGGTCGCCCCGCCTCTCGCGAGAGCGTCCCGCGACCATGAACCGCGCCACCCTCCTCGGCCTCTTCCTCGTCGCCCTCCTCGGAGCGGGCGCGGCGCTCCTCGTCCGGCCGTCGTTCCGGCCGGACGTCCCGCCCGCGGGGCCGACCTTGCCGGAGTCGCTCGCGACGGCCGACCCCGCGCCGGCGCTCCCGGCCCTCCCGGGGACGGTCGCGCTGGCGCTCGCGGCGGCGTTCGCGCTGCTGTGGCGGAGAGGGGTGGGGCAGTCGCCGGTGGTGGCGCTCCTGCCGGGCGTGCTCCTCCTGCTCCACCCGGCGCTCCACCTCGCGACGGCGACGGCCGCGGGGAGGTTCGACCTGTTCGCGCTCGCCGGGCTCCTCCTCGGCGCGTGGCTGACGACGCTCGAGCGGTCGGCCTGGGTCGCGTTCGGGGTGCTCCTCTTGTTCGCGGCCGTGCTGGCGGCGCCGTCGGGGGCGGTGCTGGCGGCGCTCGGGGCGTTCGTCCTGGTGGAGCGGCGGCCGACGATGCAGCGCGGCGCGGCCCTGCTGCTGGTCTACGGGGCGGCGCGCGCGTTCGGCGCTCCGTGGCTCGGGACGCTCCTCGATCCCGGCCTCTTCCCGGCGCGCGTCGCGGTCGACGGGGCGGGGTGGCGCGCGTTGCTGGAGGGGGTGGCGGCGGCGCACGTGCCGGTCCGGCCGGCGCCGTTCGTGCCGGCGAGCGGGCCGTGGTGGGCGGCGGCCGTCCCCGGCGCGGCGTTCCTCCTCGCGGCGCTCGTCCTCCCGCCCGAGCGGCGGTTCGGCGGGCGTTTCCTCGGGCCGCTCGGGTTCGCCGCGCTCGGTCTCGCGGCCCTCGCGGCGCGGCAGGACGGGGCGCTCCCGCCGAGCGCGGTCGCGGCGGGGGTGCTCCTCGTCGCGGTCTGGGTGGCGGGGATCGGCGACGACGTCGATCGGCGGCCGGTCCGTCGGGCCGCGGCGCTGGCGCTCGCGCTCGTCTTCCTCGGCGGGGGCGCCTTCCTCGCGTGGCGGAACCTCGACCGTCTCGACGACCCGCGGGCGACCTTCGCCGCGGTCGCGCCGGCCGACGCGCGAGCGGCCGCGGGCGACGCGCGGAGCCTCGTCGCGCTCCGGGCGAGCCTGGCGGCGGAGTCGGCGATGCGGCGGTTCGAGCGCGCGGACGGCCTGCTCGCCGACGGTCCCGGCGACGGGGCGGCGGCGCCGGAGGTCGATCGGGACGTGGCGATCGCGGCGGCGCTCGCGGGGTCGCCGGAGCGGGCGGCGCCGCTGCTCGAGCGCGCGCGGACGGGCGCGGCGCGGCGGGGGGACACGCCCCTGGCGGACGCGATCCTGCTCGACCTCCTCGACGTGCACCTCCGCGAGTCGCGTCCGGCGCTCGCGCTGGAGCGGATCGAGCGACGGGGCGAGGTCGACGACGGGCGGCTCGCCGCCGAGCTCCGGTGTCGCGAGGGGCTGGCGTGGTTCCTGGTCGCGTTCCAGTCGGACGAGGACGGGCGGCCGCCGACGACCGACGTGCGCGACCGGGTGCTGGTCCGGGCGCGCCGGGCGCTCGAGGCGGCGGTCGAGGAGGCCCCGGAGGCGCCGCGGCCGCGGCTGGAGCTCGGGCGGCTGGAGCTCGCGCTCGGGCGGCCGATCGACGCGGTGAAGCACCTCGAGGCGTGCGCGACGGCGAGCCCGGGGTTGGCGGCGCCGCACGTCGAGCTGGCGCGCCTCTACTTCACGCTCGGCGAGGACCCGGACGGCGAGCGCGAGCTGGCGCGGGCGCGGGCGCTGGCCGGGAAGGACGACCCCGAGGTCCGCCTGGTGACCGCGCAGCTCCGCGTCGCGCGCGGGGACGTGCTCGGGGCGGTCGAGACGGCGGAGGGACTGAAGGCGGACGTCCACCGGCTGCGCGGCGCGCGCGGGGCGCTCGGCGAGCTGTACGCGATCCTGTCCCGCGCGGCCGAGGACCAGCGGAACCTCGGGCTCGCCGCGGCGATGGCGCGGAACGCGCTCGAGCTGGCGCCGGATCGGAGCGGCGAGGTGACGGAGCGGCTCGCTCGGGTCCTGCGGCAGGAGCGGGCGTTCGAGGAGGTGGTGACGCTCCTCGAGGAGGCGGCGGCGAAGGGGATCCCGGTCGCGAACCTCGAGGCGGAGATCGCGCTGGCGTACAAGAACGCCGGGTACGCGCACCTGCTCGCCCAGGAGCGCCGGGCCGCGCTCGACGACTTCGCGGCGGCGCTCCGGCGGAGCGAGGACGTGGCGGCGCTCGGCGCGGTCCCGAAGCTCGTCCGGGAGCTGGTCGACGAGTTCGCGGCCGACGACGACGTCGACCCGTCGATCGTGACCGAGGAGGCGCGGCGGCTCTTCGAGCGCGGAGTCGAGGCGGACGCGGCGGAGGAGATCGACCGCGCGGGCGACCTGTTCGAGGCGTCGCTCGCGCTCCTCCCGAGGAACCCGTACGCCCACCTTCGCCTCGCCGCCGTCCGGATGCTTCAGGACCGGCTCGACGAGGCGCGGGAAGCCCTCCACGCCGCGATCCTCACCGGGGAGGCGCTCGGCCGCGACGACGTCGTCGAGAGGGCGAAGCAGTTCCTCGACGAGCTGAACTGACCCCGCGCCCGCCGCGGCGTCGACCCCGCCTCGCTCGCGTGCAGCGCGGAGTGGCGTCTGACCCCACCTCGCTCACGCGGAGTGGCGTCTGACCCCGCCTCGCTCGCATGCAGCGCGGAGTGGCGTCTGACCCCACCTCGCTCGCGTGCAGCGCGGAGTGGCGTCTGACCCCACCTCGCTCACGTGCAGCGCGGAGTGGCGTCTGACCCCGCCTCGCTCGCGTGCAGCGCGGAGTGGGGTCTGACCCCACCTCGCTCACGTGCAGCGCGGAG
>JAUIEL010000437.1 GCA_030428825.1 bacterium | reverse complement strand
CGCGCTCCCCTCGCGGCCGTCGTCCCAGTGGTTCGCCACCGCGGCGACGTACGCGTCCTCGACCGGCGCCCCCGAGGGATCGACGACGCGTCCCGTCGCGAGTCGCGCCGGCTCGAGCGCGAAGTCGAGCTCGAGCTCCGCGCCGACGCCGTCGAGGTCGAGGTCCGGCGTCTCCTTCTTCCCGTACCCCGACGCGCGGACGTGGATGTCGTAGACGCCCGACGCGCCGAACCCCGGCAGCTCGTACCGACCGTCCGGGCCGCTCTCGACCGTCCGCTTGAACGTCCACCCGTGCCCGATCGTCGCCCCGGCGACCGGCGCGCCGGTCGCGGCGTCGGTGACGCGGCCGTGGACGCGGATCCCGTCCTCGAGCACGACGTCGTGCGGGCGCCGCTCCCCTTCGTCGAGGTGGATCATCGCCCACGGAGGCCCCTGCTCCCGGACCGGCGTGATCTCGACGTACAGGTCGCCCGGCGGCACGCCGTCGAACCGGTACCGCCCCGCCGCGTCGGTGGCCCCGCGGAACAGGTCCCCCCCGCCGGGGCGGAAGCCGCGGACGGAGGCCCCCTCGACCGGCAGCCCGTCGCGGGCGCGGGTGACCGTCCCGAAGAAGCTCGCCCCCGCGCGCAGGCGGACCGTCAGCGCCTCGCCGCCGAACCGGCTCTCGAGCCGCTCGATCGGGTGCCCCGCCGCCTCGACCTCGACGTCGACCGCGCGCCCCCGGACCAGCTCGAACCGGAACCGGCCGTCGGCGCCCGTCTCGTGCTGGAACAGGACGCGCGGCTCGTCGTCGACGTCGCGGTCGAGCAGCCGGAACTCGCGCCACGTCCGGACCAGCACCCGGACCGCGGCCCCCTCGACGGGGAGTCCGTCCGGATCGAGAACCACTCCCTCGAGCGGCAGGTGTTCCTCACCGTTCGCCGGCGGGTCGGACCTCGCCGGCGACTCCTCGGTCGCCGGCGGCGCCGCGGCCTCCTCCCGCCGGACCGGGTTCGGCACGACCTCCCGGCCCCGCGTGGGCGGCGCCGCGACGTCGTCGTTCGACGCGACGGCGCGCTCCCGCTCCGGCTCGACCGGCGCCTCGGGCCCCGATCGCTGCATCATCACGAGCACCGCCGCCGCCGCGACGAGTCCGCCGCCCACCCACGCCATCGTCGCCTTCATCGCCGTCGCTCCCGAGAGGGCCGCCCCGATCGCTCCGGCCGCCGCGCCCTCGGGGCGGACGAGCGGAACGAGCCAGGCGCACCAGGCCGCGCGATCCCCTCCGTGGCGGGCGTCGAGGTCGACGCGCAGCCGCTCCAGGCCGCGCTTCAACCGCGTCTTCACCGTCTCGACCGGGAGGTCGAGGCGCCGCGCGATCGCCTTCGGGGGGAGCTCCTTGAACCAGCGGAGCAGGACGACGGTCCGGTACGGCTCGTCGAGGCGCATCACCGCCTCGACGACCTCGCGGCGGCGCGCCTCGAGCGCGAGGAACTCCTCGGCCGGCGGGAGCGGCGGCGGGGACTCCGCCTCCGCCTCCCGCCGTCGTCGGAGCTCCTCGTCCCGGAGCGCGCGACGCGCGAAGTTCCGGGTCACCGCGGCGAGCCACGCGCGCAGCCGACCCGGCTCGCGCGGCCCGCCGCCCAACGCCGCGACCCAGGTCTGTTGCTCGACGTCGTCGACCCGCGACTCGTCGAGGAGGAGCCGCCGGGCGAGGCCGCGCACGAAGCCGCGATGCGACAGGAGCTGCTCGGGATCCATCGTCTCGTTCCTCATGGGGATCAGGATCCGCGGGCGGGGCGGGAGGGTTCGGGAATCCGGGCCCCGCCGAGAAGAATCGTAGACCGGACGGCGGCGGGACGGGGCCGCGGGTGGAGGACCGGGCCGGACCGACCCGACTTTCCCGCGTGACGCCGGCGCGGGGACGACCTTCTCGCAGAGACGGAGGTGTCCCCATGTCGAATCCGCCGATCGTCTCCCTCGCGTTCCTCGCGCTCTCCCCCCTCGCCGCGCCGCAGGGGCTGGAGGAGGTCCCCTCGTGGTCGTTCTCGGTCGAGTCCACGGCCGCCGCCACCGGCGGCGCGCTGGAGCCGGCGGGGGACGTCGACGGGGACGGCTACGTCGACTTCCTGGTGTCGGCGCGCGGCTTCGTCCACCCGTCCGCCGGCCAGAACGGGAGCGGGGCCGCGTTCCTGTTCCGCGGGAGGCCGGGCGGACCGGCGACGACCCCGGACTGGGAGATCTGGCCGTCGAGCTTCGCGGAGAGCGGGGTCGGCTCGGACGTCGCCGGGATCGGGGACGTGAACGCCGACGGGTTCGCCGACATCGCGATCTCCTCGGTCGGCACCTCGCTCCCCCCGAACCAGACCGGGACGGTCTGGGTGTGGCACGGCGCCGCCGGCGGGCCGAACGGCTTCGTCGACACGAGCGTGCAGTCCGCCGACTGGCGCGCGGTCGGCGACACGCCTTCCGAGGCGCTCGGGACGTCGCTCGGCGCGGCGGGCGACGTGACCGGGGACGGCGTCGACGACCTCGTGGTCGGCGCGGAGCATCACCACGCGGCCGGCGCGGCGCAGGTCGGCCGGGTCCTCGTGTGGGCCGGCGCCGCCGGGTCCGGCCTCGCGGGAGGCGTCGACGGCACGCCGGCGAACGCGCACTGGGACGTCGTCGGGACGTTCGCGCAGCAGGAGCTCGGGCACGACGTCCTGGGCGCCGGCGACCTCGACGGCGACGGCGCGGACGACCTCGCGCTGGTCGCCCGCCGCGCGGCCGACCCGACCCGGCCGGGCGAGGTGTTCGTCTTCCGGGGGCCGCTCGCGGGGACCGAGACGCTCGCGCAGGCCGCCGCGACGTTCCGGGCGGACGGGTACGCCGTGAACACGACGATGTCGCTCGCGGAGGGGTTGGCCGCCGGCGACCTCGACCTCGACGGCCGCGCCGAGCTGCTGGTCGGCGCGCCGTCGGCGAAGGACACGAGCGGGTTCGCCAAGGGGATCGTGTTCGTGCTCGCGTTCGCCGGGGGCGGCCTGGTGGAGCGCCAGGCGCTGGTCGGACCGAAGATCCACGGATCGTTCGGCGCGGCGATCGCCGTCGGCGACTTCGACGGCGACGCGCTGCCGGACCTGGCGGTCGGCGAGCCGACGTTCACCGACCCCGGCGCGCCGTTCGGGGAGGTCGCCCAGGGGCGCGCCCACGTCTGGCGCGGCGAGGCCCCGGCCGCCGGCGGACCGCTCTTCCTCGGCGCGCCGGACTGGACGTTCACCGGGACGCGGACGTTCGGCCAGGTCGGTCGGACGCTCGCCGCGGTGACCAGCGTCGACGAGGACGTCTCGTCCGACCTGCTGGTCGGCGCCCCGATGCTCACGATCGACGTCTCCGGCACGTCGGTGAACAACGCCGGCCGCGCCTGGCTCTTCCGAGGCGACGGCCCGGTCGAGACCGGGTGCCTCTCGCACGCCCCCGACTGGACGGTCGAGGGGACGCCGGGGATCCGGCTCGGAACGTCGGTGGCGGTGATCGGGGACGTGAACGGCGACGGGTACGACGACTTCGCGTACGGCAACGAGGACGACTTCGTCCCGGGGAGCGACGTCTCCGGTTCGGTCCGGGTGCACCTCGGCGGCCCCGACGGACCGTGCCCGACGCCGTCGTGGGTCCGGTACGGCGGCGCGGACCAGCGCTACGGCCGCTCGGTCGCGGCCGCGGGCGACGTCGACGCCGACGGTTTCCCCGACCTGCTGATCGGCGCGCCGGGGACGCACGACCCGGGGTTCCTCCAGTCGCCGGGGACGTACAGCGGCGGACACGCGGCGGTCCATCGCTCCCTCGGCGCGAGCGGATTCGGGTGCGGGTCGACGAGCCTGGAGGGCCTGCCGTCGTGGACCGCGTCGACCGCGGCCGGGACGACGGCGACGCTCTTCGGGATCGCGGTCCGCGGCGCGGGGGACGTCGACGGCGACGGGTTCGACGACGTGCTGGTCGGCGACCGCGGCGGGCCGTCCTCCGGTGCGCCGCCCGTCCCCGGCCGCGCGTCCCTCTGGCGCGGCGCGGCGGGCGGCGTGAACGGCGGCGTCCCGGGGAACGTCGGGAACGCGTACTGGACGGCGATCTCCGACCAGACGGGCGCGGCGTTCGGGACCGGGTTCGGGACGCAGCTCGCGGCCGCCGACCTCGACGGCGACGGACTCTCCGACGTGGTCCTCGGCGCGCCGTGGCGCGACGTCGGCGGCGCGACCTCCGCCGGTGCGGTCTTCGTCTGGAAGGGCCGCGCGGGGCAGCCTCCCGGCGGGGCGACGTTCTCCGGCCCGGGGAGCGAGGACTGGTCGGTCTTCGGCACGGCGTCGCTCGAGGTGGTCGGGTATCGCGTCGCGGCCGGCGAGGTCGACGGCACGGCGCCGGCCGAGCTGATCGTGAAGGGAGAGCAAGACGCGCTCTGGATCTTCCGCGGGACCCCGGGCGGGCCCGGCCCGTCTCCCGACCAGGCGATCGCGCTCCCGACCGCCGGCGTGTACGGGCTCGACGTGATCGGCGACTTCGACGGCGACGGCCACGGCGACCTCGGGGTCGGTCTGGAGTACGCGTCGAATCCGACGCCGTCCGAGGGGATGCTCCTCGTCCTCCGCGGCGGGAGCGGCGGCGTCTCGCCGCACCCGTTCCTCCGGGCCGAGGGTGATCTCTACCGGGCCACGCTCGGGCACGCGCTCGCCGGCGGCGACGTCGACGGGGACGGGCGCGCGGACGTGGTCGCGAGCGCCCCCGGCTGGTCGACGTCCCCCTTCGCCGGGCCGTCCGCGCAGGAGGGACAGGTCCGAATGCACCGCGGCCGGAGCGGCCCGCTCGTGGAGGCGACGCCCTCGACGCCGAACGAACTCGACACGCTGCTGGTCGTGCACCAGGGCGGCGTCCCCGGGAACCCGATCGGACTGGCCGCGCTGCTCCCCGTCGGCGAGCGCGAAGTGCTCGTCCCGCTCTGGCCGCTGGTGCCGATCGGGACGATCGGAGCGGACGGCTGCTGGTCGACGCCGTTCCCCCTCCCCGGCGGGACGTCCGGACTGACGTTCGGGCTGCTGACGTTCACGCTCGACGACGTGAACCCCGGCCTGCCGCTGGCGAGCGAGCCGGCCTGGGTCGAGGTGCAATGAGGCGCGAGGAGGTTCGCCGACGCTCAGTCGGTCGCCATCGCGCGACCGTTCAGGAGCCTCGCGCCGATCGCGGTCGCCGTCCCCGCCGCGCGATCGACGCTCGCCCCGACGACGTACCCCCGGGCGCCCGCCCCCTCGGCGACCGAGAGGACCTCGACGTCGAACCCGAGCTCGCCGACGCGCTCGAGCAACGCCGCGTCGAACTCCCCCTCGAACACGCGGGGGCGCGCGCCGCCGAGCGCGGAGAACGAAGGGAGGTGCGGCGTCGGCGCGCCGAGTGCCTCGTCGATCGCGAGCCCGTGGCCGACGAGGTTCACGAGCGCTCCGACCGTCGCCTGGTGGAGGCCGCCGCCGATCGACGCGAGCGCGGCGACCGGGACGCCGTCCGCCAGCACGATCAGCGGCTCGGTCGGGTTCGGGAGCCGCCGTCCGGGGCCGGTCCGCGCCACGAGGTCCTGCTGGAACGACGCCGAGTCGGGGATCGACACGCCGTCGACGAACAGGCCGGTGTCGCCCCACGCGGACGTGTTGATGGTGTGCACCATCGCCGCGACGTTCCCTCGGGCGTCGACGGCCACGATCCCGTCCGAGTGCTTCGAGTCGTCCCCCGCGGGCGGGCGCGCCACGAGACAGCGCCCGGCCTCGATCCGTTTCCATAGCCGCTCCGCGTGCTCCTCGGTCGCCCGAGCGGCGGGAGAGGCGTCCGCGCCGCCGATCATCGCCGCGCCGACCTCCGGCGCGACGTGGTTCAACACGAACAGGCTCGACGCCTGGTGGAGCCAGTGGAACGCCTCGGCGGACGAGGTGATCGGCCCCCGACCGGCCACGTCCGCGCGTTCGGCGATCCGCAGCGCCTCCGCCAGGCTCACTCCGCCATGCGCCGGGAGCGCGGGGGCGCAGACCTCGTGCCCGCGGTACGACACGCGCATCGCCGCCGACCAACGCGGACGGTACGCCGCGAGGTCGTCGAGGGACATCTTCCCGCCGTCGGCGCGCACGGCC
>JAUIEL010000436.1 GCA_030428825.1 bacterium | reverse complement strand
GGGTCGTCCCGGTCGCGTTCGGACAGGCGCGGGTCGAGGGGCACGGCCGCGGGCGGTCGGTCCACGTCTACGGGGTGACCGCCGACATCCCGGACGTCTGGCGGTTCAAGGTGCGCCAGGGACGCTTCCTGCCGCCGGGCGACCCGCGACGGCGCGGGAGAGTGGCGGTCCTCGGCGCGAAGCTGAAGCGCGAGCTGTTCGGCGACGTGAACGCGCTCGGCGGGGACGTCCGGGTCGCCGGCGCGCGGCTGAAGGTGATCGGGGTGATGGAGCCGAAGGGGCGGTTGCTCGGGTTCGACGTCGACGACGCGGTCTACGTCCCGGTCGCCACGGCGATGGGCCTGTTCGACCTCGACGAGCTGCACGAGATCGGCGTCCGCTTCACGAACGAGCACGTGACCGACCGCGTCGTCGCCGGCGTGACGGCCGTCCTGACCGCGCGCCACGGCGGCGAGGAGGACTTCACGGTCACCACGCAGAACGAGATGCTCCGCGTGTTCGACGCGGTGCTGAACGCGGTGACGCTGGCGGTCTCGGGGATCGCGGCGGTCTCGCTCCTCGTCGGCGCGCTCGGCATCCTCACGACGATGTGGATCGCGGTCGGCGAACGGTCGCGCGAGATCGGGCTCCTCCGGGCGCTCGGCGCCACCCCGGGCCAGGTGTCGCGGCTCTTCCTCCTCGAGTCGATCCTCCTCGCCCTCCTCGGCGGCGGCGCCGGCGCGGCGGTCGGCGCCGGGACGGCCGCCCTCGTCCGGACCCTCCTCCCCGCCTTCCCGCTGCACGTCCCGACCGAGTTCCTGGTCCTCGCCCTGGCCGTCAGCCTCCTGACCGGGGCGGTCGCCGGACTCACGCCGGCCCGCCGCGCCGCGCGCCTCGATCCGGCCCGCTCGCTCGCGGCGCGCTGAGGCGCGGCGGCCGTCCGGCGTCCGCGCCCCCTACGATGGGAGCATGACCCCCAAACCCTCCGCGCCGCCGAGCCGGTGGTTCGACGATCCGCTGCAGCGGTTCCGCGAGCTGATGCCGTGGCGGGTCCGGCGGATGCTGCTGGTCGGGAGCCGGTACGACTTCTTCCTGCTCTGGGAGGACGGGCAGCTCGGGCAGCACGTGTTGTCGGAGTGGCTGTACGTCCACCTCAGCTCGACGAGCTGGATCACGCCGGTCGCGAGCGGGGACGAGGCGGTCGAGCGGATCGAGGAGCGGTCGTTCGACCTCGCGGTGGTGACCGCGCACGTGCGGGACGCCGACCCGGTCGAGCTCCTCGGCCGGCTCCGGGCGGCGGCGCCGGGGACGCCGGTCGTGCCGCTCGCGTTCGACGACCGCGAGCTGGCGCGCTTCCAGGCGGCCGCCGACGACTCCCGGCCGTCCGAACGCCCGTTCCTCTGGCAGGGGGACTTCCGCCTCCTCCTCGGGATCGTGCAGTCGATCGAGGATCGCCTGAACGTCGGACCGGACACCGAGAGCGTCGGCGTCTCCGTCCTCCTCCTGGTCGAGGACAGCGTCCATTACGCGTCCTCCTTCCTGCCGATGCTGTACGAGGAGCTGAACGCCCAGTCGCAGCGCGTCATCGCCGAGGGGACGAACCTCCACCACAAGGTGATGCGGCTGCGCGCCCGGCCGAAGATCCTCCACTGCACGACGTTCGAGGAGGCGGTCCGGGCGTTCGAGCGGTTCGAGCCGTACGTCCTCGGCCTCCTCTCCGACGTCCACTTCCCCCGCGGCGGCGTCCCCGATCCCGACGCCGGGCTCGCCCTCGTCCGCCACGTCCGCGACCGGACGGAGGACCTCCCGGTCGTCCTGCAGACGAACGACCCGGCGCTCGAGCCGGCGGCGCGGGCGCTGCGGGCCGCCGTGCTGCGCAAGCGCTCCCCCCACCTGCTGGAGGAGCTGTCCCGGTTCGTGCGCGAGGAGTTCGGGTTCGGGGACTTCGTGTTCCGCGACGACGACGGGCGGGTCCACGGCCGGGCGGGCGACCTGCGGGCGCTCGAGCAGGGGCTCGCGGTCGTCCCCGGCCCGGTCCTCCGCCGGCACGCGTCGCGGAACCACTTCTCCACCTGGCTCCGGGCCCGGACCGAGTTCCGTCTCGCCGCGACGATCCGGGCGGAGCGGGCCAGCGACTACCGGACCGACGAGGAGATCCGGGGGGTCCTCCTCGGCGCGGTCCGGGCGTTCCGCCGTTCGCGCCAGGGGGGCGGCGTCGCCGACTTCGACCCCGACGAGTTCAACCCCCGCCTCAGCTTCGCGCGGATCGGCGGCGGGTCGATCGGAGGGAAGGCGCGCGGGCTCGGATTCGTCCGCTCTCTCCTCCACGACCCCGCCATCCGCCCCGCGTTCGAGGACGTCGACATCTTCGTCCCGGCGACGCTGGTGCTCGCGACCGAGGTGTTCGACCGGTTCCTCCGGGAGAACGACCTCCTCGACTTCGCCCTGCGCGAGGAGGACGACGCCCGCATCGAGGAGCGCTTCCTCGCCGCCCGCTTCCCCGACGACGTCCGGGACGCGCTCGCCGCCTTCCTCGAGAAGGCGACCTACCCGATCGCGGTCCGGTCGTCGTCGCTCCTGGAGGACAGCCAGGACTTCTCGCTGACCGGCACGTACCGGACCTACATGGTCCCGAACCGCCACCCGAGCCTCGACGTCCGGCTCGACGAGCTCGTGAACGCGATCCGGCGCGTCTACGCGGGGACGTTCCTCCGGGCGGTGAAGGAGAGCTTCCTCCCGTCGCCGTACCGCCTGGAGGAGGAGAAGATGGCGGTCGCGCTGCAGCGGGTCGTCGGGACGCGGCACGGGACGCGCTTCTACCCCGACCTCTCCGGCGTCGCCCTCTCGCACAACGTCTACCCGTGTCCGCCGATGAAGGCGGAGGACGGCGTCGCGCGCGTCGCCCTCGGTCTCGGCGAGACGGTCGTCCGGGGCGAGAACGCGGTCTCGTTCTGCCCGTCGTACCCGCGACGCCCCATCGGGTTCTCGACGCCGGACGAGATCCGCGAGCACTCGCAGCGGGAGTTCTTCGCGCTCGACCTGGAGGACGGCGCGGCGCGCTCCGACCCGACGCGCGCGCCGGCCCTGAAGCGGTTCCCGCTCGACGTGGCGCGCGAGGACGGGAAGCTGCGGCTCGTCGGGTCGACCTGGTCGCCGGAGGACGACGCGGTGCACGACGGCACCTTCCGCGACGGGGTGCCGCTCGTGACGTTCGCGCCGATCCTGAAACAGGGGGCCCTCCCGCTGGCGGAGATCGTCCGGCGGCTGCTCGACGCCTCCGCGCGGGCGCTGAACATGCCGATCGAGCTCGAGTTCGCGGTCTCCGTCCCCGACGACCCGACCCGGCCCGCGGAGTTCGCCTTCCTCCAGCTGCGGCCGGTCGCGCTCGCCGGCGGACCTCCCGTCGACCTCGCCTCGATCGACCGCTCGAGGGTCGTCTGCGAGAGCCGGATGGTCCTCGGACACGGCGTCCTCCGCGAGCTCCGCGACCTCGTGGTCGTCGACCGCGCGCGGCTCGATCGCGCCCGCACCGCCGACGCGGCGGCCGACATCGGCGCGCTGAACGCGGCGCTGGTCCGGACCGGGACGCCGTACGTCCTCGTGGGGGTCGGCCGCTGGGGGTCCGCCGACCCGTGGCTCGGCATCCCGGTGCAGTGGAGCCAGATCGGCGGCGCGAAGGTGATCGTCGAGGACGACTTCGAGGACGTCCCGATCGCCCCGTCGCAGGGGTCGCACTTCTTCCACAACATCACCGCGAGCGGCGTCGGCTACTTCACCGTCGGCGGCGCGGAAGGGGTCGGCGAGGTCGACCGGGACTGGCTGGCCGGACTCCCGGCGCTCGAGCGGCGCGGCGCCGTCCGTCGGATCCGCCTCGACGAACCGTTGACGGTCCTGATGGACGGCACGACGGGGCGCGGCGTGATCCTCCGCCCCTGACCCGAATCCTCGTTCGCCCGCGCGGGCCGCCTCGTTTCGCACGGTCCCACCGTGATCCCCGAACGAGGAGGTCCCTCATGCGCCCGCTCTCGCTCGCCCCCGTGCTCGCCGCCGCCCTCTCTTCCTTCCTCTCGCCCGCCCGCGCCGCGCCACTCTCCGACGCCCCGCCGTTCCCGCCCCACCACCTCTTCGTCGCCGGGGCGTTCTCGAACAACGTGGTCGAGTTCGACGAGAACGGCGCGTTCGTCCGCGAGCTGACGCCGGCCGAACTGATCTCGCCCCGCTCGCTCGCCTTCGGCCCCGACGGCGGACTCTACGTCCTCTCCCTCGACAACAAGGTCCTCGTCCTCGACTCGACCGGCGCGGCGGTCCGCGAGTTCCCGATCGGCGTCGGCCAGCCGAACGAGATCGTGTTCGGCCCGCAGGGGCACCTCCTCGTCGGCACCGACAGCCAGGTCGTCCAGGAGTACGACGTCTCCGGGCCGACCTCGAAGTTCGTACGGCACTTCGACACCGACGACGCGGTCCGCGGGCTCGCGATCGGGCCGAACGGGCATCTCTACGCCGGCGGCGACGTCGTCCGCGAGTACACGACCGACGGCGCCTTCGTCCGCACGATCACGAACAAAATCGAGTTCGCGACCAAGGTGACCGTCGGGCCGCGGGGGCACCTCTGGGTCCGCGCCAGCACGTCCCGGTATTGCCGCTTCGACGCGCTCGGAAAGCACCTCGCGGACGTCGACGCCGAAGGGGAGCTCTCGTTCCCGGAGGGCTCGGCGTTCGGGCCCGACGGCCGCCTCTACCTCACGAGCGGCGGCGCCGACGACAAGGTGTTGATCGTCGACCCGGAGACCGACGTCGTCGTCGGCGAGCGGAAGGCGCCCCCGGGCGTCCTGGACGGACCGTTCGCGCTCGCGTTCTCGCCGCAGCGGTTCGTCGCCAAGATCGCCGGCCGCCTCTCCGGAGGGTCGATCCCGACGACGAAGGTCAAGGAGAAGGCGGTCCTGTCGATCGCGCCGGGGACCCTGATGCTCGCGCTGACGGACGACACGCTCGACCCGTTCGACCTCGCCACGACGTTCGACGAGGAGGCGATCGTGCTCCGGACGTTCGAGGGGCGGCCGTTCGGCGCGGCGGAGTTCGTCACGCACGGCGCCGGCCGTCGCTTCCCCTCGGAGTCCGAAGGGCTCGCCACCCTCGCCGCGGAGCTGCGGGGAGGCCTCGTCGGCGACCGGCTGGTGCTCGACCGCGCGAAGGGCGTGCTCTCCCGCGCCGGCGAACGCGGCGCCTTCCAGGGGAAGCTGAAGGCGAAGAAGCGGCTGAACTGACCCCCGCCCGTTCTCCAGCTCGCCCGCCCGCGCCCGCTCGGCCCGGGCGGGCGACGTCGCCTCCGGGGGAGGCGCGTCCCGCGGCGCGAGGCGGGGACCGGACCGCCGGTCGAGCCCCGGCCGCCGGCGATCGCGTGGTACGTTGGCCGTGGAGGAACGAAGGCATGAAGCACCGCATCGCTCTCGCCGCCGCCTGCGCCCTCGGGGCGATCGGGCGGCGCCTCCCAGCCGACGTCGAAGGCCCGGGCGAGCAGCGCGTCCCACTGCTCGCGCGCGACGCCGGCGAGCGCGTCGACGGCGTCGAGCAGCAGTCGCAGGTCGGCCGTGGGGTCGCTGCTCGAGTCCTCGCGGTCGCTCTCGATCGACGCGAACCACGCCACGGGGGCGTCCTCGAGACCGTGAAGCCCGACGAGCGGGTTGTCGGGGGTCAGCTCGGTGTAGGTCAGGACGAGCGTGCCGGGGAACTGGTCGAACGCGGCGACGAGCTCGTCGAAGGCGTGCTCGGCGAACAGGTCGAGGTCGGTGTTGAGGTAGTAGCGCGAGGACGTCACGGGGCGTCTTGCTCCGACGGATAGAGGGTCCAGGCGAGGTGCAGCTTCGCGTCGGCGAGGCGTGCGAGGAGATCGGGGGCGAGCGCGAAGGCGAGCTCGGGGCGCCGGTCGCCCGAGTCCAGGCCGAGGTCGGCGGCGCGGACGAGACACGCGTCCCAGTCGGCGCGGCGGGCGGGTGGCAGCGCGGCCACGGCGTCGAGCAGGGTCTCCAGCTCGACTGACGGATCGACGGTCTCTCCCGTGTCGGGGCAGACGTTGAAGCTGGCGTACCACCGCGTGCGGGCCTCGACATCGCCACCGTGGCGGCCCTGGAGCAGCATGCCGACGCCGTCG
>JAUIEL010000435.1 GCA_030428825.1 bacterium | reverse complement strand
TCGTCGGCCATCGGTGGAAGGTGCCCGCGGGAGCGCGGGGTGATTCACGATTCTGGTGTTTCGCTCTCGTCCGTCCACGCCTCGAGCGCACCCGCCCCCCCTCCTCCCCTCGAAGCCGCCCCTCTCCAGCCGGCCGGCGGCGAGCGCGTCGGCGCGTTCCCGCCCCCTCCCGCGCGCCGGACCGCGAAATCGTCGGCACCGCGGAGGGGAGAAACCAGCACGGCGATCCGGGCGGCGCGGAGCCCGCCGCGACGCGGCCGAGGCCGATCGTCGCGAAACGCCCGTTGCGAGGCTCCGGACGGCCCCGCCGTCGAGCGTCCGGACGGGGGGAGCGGGCGTCCGACGTGGCACCGATGTTGCGCGGGCAGGAGGGAGGGCGACGTCGCTCGTCCTCGCGGACGGAAGGAGGTCCATCATGAAGCTCGCGCTCACCCTCACCCTCGGCGCCGCAGTCCTCGCCCCTGCGTCGTTCGCCGATCGCGGCGACCTGTCACCCGAGAAGCTCGTCGTCACCGTCTCCCCGGAGGTCGTCAAGCCCGGCCAGCCGGTGACCGTCACCCTCACCAACTTCGACGAGGCGCGCTACCTCCTGCCGAGCGGCTGCCTCTTCTCGAAGGTCGTCGCCGGCGACGACGGGACGGGCCGGACCGTGCGGAGCTTCCTCTGCACGATGGACATGCCGATCCTCCAGGCGCGGCAGTCGATCTCGAAGGTCTGGGACGCCCTGGACGACCGCGGCCTCGCGGTCCCGCCCGGCGTCTACAGCTTCCCGATCGAGGTCCTGACGCCGGAGGGGCGGGTCCTCGAGAAGGTCGGCGTCGTCAACGTCGGGATGATGGTCGAGGAGGAGAGCCCGGCCTGCCCCGTCGACTACTACGGCGACTGCGGTCCGGGCGCGGGCGGCATCTCGCCCGAGCTCTTCCCGCTCGGCGACGCGAGGATCGGCGACGCGGACTTCGCGCTGCATGTCCAGTTCGGCCTCGGCGGAGCGCCGGGCTTCCTGCTCGTCGGCGCGGAGGGCGGCCAGGTGCCGTGCTCGATCGGCACCCTCGCCATCGAACCGGCGGCGCCGTGGATCGCGATCCCGATCGTGCTCCGCGGGGACCCCGGCGTCGTCGCCGGCGGCAACCTCGACCTCTTCGCCCCGATCCCGGACGACCCCGACCTCGCCGGCCTGACGGTCTACCTGCAGGTCGTGGCGGCCGACCGGGCGTCGGTCGGCGGCATGTCCCATTCGGCCGGCCTCGCCCTGACCCTGTGCGAGTGACGGCGCGACTCACCGGAAGGTGAATCCGAGGCGCCCCGCGACCCGCGCGGGGCGCCTCTTCCGTCTCCCCCGTCCACCGTGTTCGCTACGCTGTCGCCGTGGAACCGAAGAACCGGAACCTCGTCTACTTCGTGCTCGCGATCTTCGCGATCGTCCTCCTGAACGACTGGTGGTTCCGCCAGTCGTCGGTCGCCACCCTCCCGTACAGCGAGTTCCGCGTCCTCCTGAAGGACGGGAAGCTGAAGGACCTCGAGGTCTCGAAGGACGAGGTCCGCGGCGCGTACGTCGAGCCGACGGACGGGAAGGAGAGGTTCGTCACCACGCGGGTCGAGGAGGAGCTCGCGACGGAACTCGACGAGCAGGGCGTGACGTACGAGGGCCGGCCGGACGACTCGGCCTTCCTCGCGCTCCTCGGGTGGGTCCTCCCCCTCGTCCTGTTCGTCGGGATCTGGCTCTTCCTCATGCGCCGGATGACGAAGGGGCCCGAGCTCCTTTCGGTCGGGAAGAGCAAGGCGAAGGTGTACGTCGAGACCGACACCGAGGTGACGTTCGACGACGTGGCCGGGGTCGACGAGGCGAAGGCCGAGTTGGAGGAGGTCGTGCGGTTCCTGAAGGAGCCGACCGCGTCGGGACGGCTCGGGGCGCGGCTGCCGAAGGGGATCCTGCTCGTCGGGCCGCCGGGGACCGGGAAGACGCTCCTCGCCCGCGCCGTCGCCGGCGAGGCGGGCGTGCCGTTCTTCTCGATCAGCGGCTCCGAGTTCGTGGAGATGTTCGTCGGCGTCGGCGCGGCGCGGGTGCGCGACCTGTTCGAGCAGGCGCAGAAGCGGGCGCCATGCATCGTCTTCATCGACGAGCTCGACGCGCTCGGCCGCGCGCGTACGGCCGGGATCTCCGGGATCGGCGGGCACGACGAGAAGGAGCAGACGCTCAACCAGCTCCTCGCCGAGATGGACGGGTTCGACCCGGCGAAGGGGATCGTGCTCCTCGGCGCGACGAACCGGCCGGAGATCCTCGACCCGGCGCTGCTCCGGGCCGGCCGCTTCGACCGGCAGGTCCTCGTCGACCGCCCCGACAAGGTCGGACGAGCGGCGATCCTGAGGGTCCACGTGAAGAAGGTGACGCTCGATCCGGCCGTCGACCTCGACGCGGTCGCCGGGCTGACCCCCGGCTTCACCGGCGCCGACCTCGCGAACCTCGTCAACGAGGCCGCCCTCGCCGCGACCCGGCGCGACGGGGACGCGGTGACGCTCGACGACTTCACGGTGGCGATCGAGCGGATCGTCGCCGGCCTCGAGAAGCGGAGCCGCCTGATGAGCGAGAAGGAGCGCCGCGTCGTCGCGCACCACGAGATGGGACACGCGCTGGTGGCGTCCGCGCTCGAGGGGACCGACCCGGTCCACAAGATCTCGATCATCCCGCGCGGCGTCGGGGCGCTCGGGTACACGATGCAGCGCCCGACCGAGGACCGCTATCTGATGACGCGCGCCGAGATGGACGACCGGCTCGCCGTCCTCCTCGGCGGACGCGCCGCGGAGCGCCTGGTGTTCGATCACGTGTCGACCGGCGCCGCCGACGACCTCGCGAAGGCGGCGGAGATCGCCCGCGCGATGGCGACGCGGTACGCGATGGTCGACGAGCTCGGCCAGGTCGCGTACGACACGGAACCGAAGGGGTACCTCGGCCTCCCCGGCGCGCACCCCCGCGAGTACTCCGAACAGACCGCGCACGAGATCGACCTCGCGGTTCGCCGGATCGTCGACGACGCGTACGAGCGGGCGACGTCGATCCTCGGCGCGCGGCGCCCTCTCCTCGAGGAGTGCGCGGCGCGGCTGCTCGAGCGGGAGACCCTGGCCGGGGACGAGCTCGCCGAGCTGCTCGCGCGGGCGCGGACCACGGGCGGGGGCGACGGCCGCGACGACGACCGGCGGGAGGAGGCCGCGTGTCCGACCGACTCGTCCGCCTGACCGTCCCCGCCGGCCGGGCCCGAGACGCCGAGGCGATCCTCTCCCGGGAGGGGCACGAGGCGGTCGTGCTGCCGCTCGACGCGAAGCGGACCCTCCTCGAGACCGAGGTCGCCGCCACCGAGTCGCAGGAGGTGCTCGACCGCCTCGAGAGCGCGTTCTCGCACGAGCCGGGGTTCCGGTGCGTCCTCCTCCCGATCGAGGCGATCCTCCCCCGCCCACCCCCCCCGGAGGCGAGCGAGGAGCCGGAGGTGGAGAAGCGCCCGCGCGCGCCGGCGCGGATCAGCCGCGACGAGCTGATCGCGGACATCGAGCCGTCGTCGCGGCTGACCGGCGACTTCCTCGCCTTCACCGCGTTCGCCGCCGTCGTCGCCGGCATCGGCGTCCTGAACGACAACGTCGCCGCGATCATCGGCGCGATGGTGATCGCGCCGATGCTCGGGCCGGCGGTCGCGATCTCCCTGGCGGTGACGCTCGGCGACGTGCGACTCGGGAAGCAGGCCGCGCGGACGATCCTCGCCGGCACGGCGCTCGCCCTCGCCTTCTCGGCCGGGTGGGGCGCGCTGATCGAGGTCGACCCGACCGTGCGCGGGATCTCCGACCGGACCGTGATCCGGCTGGGCGACATCGTTCTCGGCCTGGTGTCGGGGAGCGCCGGCGTCCTCGCGTTCACGTCCGGCGCGCTCTCGGCGCTGGTCGGCGTCATGGTGGCGGTGGCGCTCCTGCCGCCGCTCGTCGTCTGCGGACTGCTGCTCGGCGCCGGACGGCTCGACCTCGCGCTCGGCGCGGGACAGCTCTTCCTGGCGAACGTCGTCTCGATCAGCCTCGCCGGCGTGCTGACCTTCCTCGCCAAGGGGGTCCACCCGAAGTGGTGGTGGGAGCGCGACCGGGCCCGCCGGATGACCCGGATCGCCCTCTCCCTCTGGGCGCTCCTCCTCCTCGCCCTCGTGCTGTTGATCGTGCTCGGGCGGGACGCTCCTACGGAGTGACGCCGCGCACGGCGTTCGTCGCCGTCGCGCCGTACGGACCGGTCGGGTCGGCGATCCACGCCTGCAGCCAGATCGGCGTCCCCGACGGCACCCCCGGCGGGAAGACCGCCGGCAGCGTCAGCTCCCCCGCCGCGTCGGTGACGTACAGCAGCCAGAACCCCGGCGGCGACGGGTCCGGCACCAGCGTCCCGCCGAGGAGCGGGGCCGACAGCGCGGCGGCGCCGGCGGCGAACCAGACCGCGGCGTGCGACGGCGCGTCGCTCACGGTGACCGTGACCGGATCCCCGCCCCGAAGCGTCCCGGCGGCGGCCAGCTTCGGCTCGCCCGCCTCGCCGCCGAGTGCGTGGCCGAGGTCGGTCCAGGCGGAGCGGTCGAGGGAGAGGATCCAGACCGCGCCCTGGTCCATCCCGCCGTCGTCGTCGTGGTCGGCGCCGACGGCGAGCTCGACGAAGCCGTCCCCGTCGAGGTCCCCGAGGAAGCAGGCGGACTGGCCGAACCGGTCGTGCGCGTCGAGCCCGCCGGCGAAGCCGCCCTCGGTGTGGCTGATCTTCCGGTGCCCCTTCACCGTCCCGTCGCGGTCGAGGAACAGCACCCAGACCGCGCCGCACGCGTCGCCGCCGTCGTCGTCGGCGATCGCGCCGACCGCGAGCTCGACGATGCCGTCTCCGTTCAGATCGGAGAGCGCGGCGACCGAGTGGCCGAGGAAGTCGTGGTCGTCGACCGCTCCCTGGAACCCGCCGTCGGCGTCGCTGATCTTCCGTTCGGATTTCACGGTCCCGTCCGGGTTCATGAAGAGGATCCAGACCGCGCCCCGTTCGATCCCGCCGCCGTCGTCGAGGATCGACCCGACGGCGAGGTCGGGGACCCCGTCGAGGTCGAGGTCGCCGAGGGCGCACGCCGAGTACCCGAACCGGACCTG
Organism: bacterium; assembly: GCA_030428825.1. Classification (GTDB taxonomy): domain Bacteria; phylum Planctomycetota; class B15-G4; order B15-G4; family JADJEK01; genus JAUIEL01. The sequence continues at coordinate 995 of JAUIEL010000435.1, read as the reverse complement.
CGGCGAGAGCTTCCCGCCGAAGCCGCCCTGGCCGTCGGTGATCTTCACGTGCGACTTCACCGTGCCGTCCGGCTTGAGGAAGAGGACGTAGAGCGCGCCGCCGAGGTAGTACGACTCCTGGTCGTAGATCGCCCCCGCGACGAGGTCGTTCACGCCGTCGCCGTCGAGGTCCCCCGGCGACACCAGCGACGTCCCGAACCGGTTCCCCGGGTAGAGCGTGCCGGCGAAGCCGCCCGCGGTCTGGCTGATCTTCTGGTGCTTCTTCACCGTCCCGTCCGGGTTCAGGAAGAGGACGAAGATCGCCCCGTGGTCGCCGAGCGGCCCGTCGTCGTCGAGCCACGAGCCGAGCGCCACGTCGACCACGCCGTCCCCGTCGAGGTCGCCGAGGTTCGCCCCCGACCACCCGAACATGTCGAACGCGTCGAGCTGCGGCGTGAACCCGTTCTTCCCGGTCGTGATCTTCCGGTGGGACCTCACCGTCAGGTCCGGCTTCAGGAACAGGATCCACGCCGCCCCCGCGCCGGGGTTCGCCTCGCCGTCGAGGTAGGCGCCGACCATGACGTCGTCCATCCCGTCGCCGTCGAGATCGCCGAGCCGGGTGACCGAGATCCCGAACAGGTCCGGGGTGTGGAGGTCGCCGGTGAACCCGCCCGCGGTCTCGCTGATCTTCCGATCGGCGAGGACCTCGGCGGGCTCGCCGGCGAGCGCGGACGTCGGCCCGAGCAGGAGCGTCAGCGCCGCGCGCGCGAGGCGGGTCGTGCGTCGAGGGTTCATTCGATCACCATCTCCAATCCGTTCGTGGCCGACCAGCCGGGCGGCGCGGACGGGTCGCCCAGGAACGCCTGCACCGTCAGCGTAGCCGCCGGGAGGCCGGCCGGGATCGCGCCGGCGATCGACAGCGATCCGCTCGCGTCGAGCGGGAGCGGGCCGACGCCGGCCGGGAGGGCGCCGCCGAGGAGGAACGCGCAGCCCGGCGCCACCTCGGTCGCCGCGCG
>JAUIEL010000434.1 GCA_030428825.1 bacterium | reverse complement strand
CCGATCTCCACCTCATGCCCGGCCCGATCGCGGTCTACGACGGCGGCGCCTACGCCGGCGACGCGCAGATCGACCACACCGCCCGGAACCAGCGCCGCCTCCTCTCGTTCGCGATGGACATCGACGTCGAGTGCAAGACCCGCGCCACGTCCGACCGGACCCTGGTCGGCGTCAAGATCGTCGACGGGGCGATCGTCCAGTCGACGCGGCAGGAGAACCGCCGCACGTACGACCTCGTCAACTACGACGAGAAGCGCGGGCGGACCGTCCTCGTCGAGTACCCGAAGTCGGGCGGATGGTCGTTGAAGGTCCCCGCGGAGCCGACCGAGGAGACGTCGTCCGCGTACCGGTTCGAGGTGCCGCTCCCGGCCGGCGGACAGGCGGTCCGCGAGGTCGTCGAGGTCCGGACCTTCGAGCAGCGGATGGCGGTGACGTCGTTCCCGCTCCCGACCCTCCTCGAGCTCCGCGCGAGCGGCAAGGTCTCGCCGGCGGTCGTCGAGGCGATCGGGCGCGCCGCCGAACTTCAGTCGCGCGTCCACGCCAAGGCCGAGGAGCTGAACCGGCTCGACGCCGAGCGGCGGGCGATCGCCGAGGAGCAGGGGCGCATCCGGGAGAACCTCGGCCGCGTCCCGGCGAACAGCGACCTCCACCGCCGCTACGTCGAGAAGCTCGGCGCGCAGGAGGACCGGCTCGACGCGATCACCGCCGAGCGCGCCTCGGTCGAGGACGCGAGGGACGAGGCCCAGCGCGCGCTGGACGACTTCCTCCGCGACCTCGACGTGGAGTGACCGCGAGCGCGGCGGCGGACGGCGCCGCCGGCTACCGGAACCGCACGATCACGGCGCGGCGTCCGCCCCAGTGGACGTCCTCGAGCGCCACGGTCGCGAACGCGACCCGTCCGCGCGCGTCCTCGGCGCGGAGGAGGTAGCTCCCCGCGTCGATCTCGACCTCGGTCTCCGACGAGAGCGCCGTCACCACTCGCTCGGCGCCGTCCGGCCCGACCGTCGGATCGAGGTCGGTGACGCGCAACACGATCGGCGGTTCGGGGGCCGGCACGTCGTCGACGCCGCGGAACCCGACCCGGACCGTCGCGCGCCGGCCGAGGCGCAGGTCGAGCTCGGCCGGGACGCCGCTCTCGACGACGACCTCGGCCTCGGCGGCGCAGAAGCCCGATCGGGCGGTCGCGGTCACCTCGTACCGCCCCGGGAGCAGGCGGATCACCTCCGGCACCGGCGCCCGGAAGGTCCGGATGTCGCGCGAGGCCCCGTCTCCGCTCGCGACCTGGAGCTCGGCCAGCGGCAGTCGCTCTCCCTCGTCCGACGTGGCCCGGACGCGGAGGACGCCCGCGGCGGGCACCCAGGTCTCGCCGCCGTCGAACCGCTGTCCCGGCGCGAGCGTGACCTCCGCGAGCGTCCTCGACCCGCAGGCGAGCTCCAGACTCACGCGATACGAGCCGGGCGGGAACGGACCGAGCTGTCGGGTCCGCATCAGCTCGGCGAACGAGAAGCCGAGGTGCGGCACGAGCATGCGACGGACGAGCGGGAGCGGCTCGACGTTCAGTCTCCCCCCCGCCGCGTCCCCGATCTCCGCGAACCGGACGAGCCCGGTGATCGTCGCGGAGGCGCGGCGCCAGTCGTGGATCACGATCGGACGGTCGGGCGAAACCTCGGCGCCGCGCATCCGGAGCACGGGGTAGCCGGTCACGTACCGGGACCCGTCGCCGGGCGGTTCGCAGATCTCGAGCGTCAGGTCGTCGGACGGCTCGCCGGGCACGGTGAACGTCCCCTCCCGCGACGTCTTCGTCGCCCCGGCCATCGCGGGGCCGAGCGATCCGAACTCTCGGACGGACACGACGCTCCAGCCGGCGAGCGGCGCCCCCCGCTCGTCGACCAGCGTCCCGCTCGTCTCGCGCGGCTCGAGGAGCGTCGGGTCGATCCGCTCCTCCCGTCCGTCTGCGATCGATCGGACCACGGTCGCCCCCGTCCGCCCCGCGGCCTCGAACCTCACCCGCGCGGTCCCCGACGGGATCGCCTCGAGGAGGAACGCTCCGCGGGCGTCGGTCTCGGTCTCGAGGTCCGGCGCGCCGATGCGATGCGCGCGGACGAACATCCGCTCGTCGAGCGACACCCTCACGCGCGCCCCCGCGATCGGACGCCCCTCGCCGTCTTCGACCGTCCCGAGGATCGTGCCGCCCCGTTCCAGTCGAGCGAGCAGCGGCGTCTCCTGGCGCGCCGTCGGCGTCACCACGCGTTCCCACGGCGCGAACCCGTCCCTCGTCACCGCGATCCCCGTCCGTTCGGCCGCGAGGCCGCCGACCTCGAACCGACCGTCGGCGCCCGTCGTGACCTTCGGCCCGGCCGGGAGGGACCGCGGACGGCCCGCGTCCCGGTACGCCCCCGCGGGGATCTCGTGCCCGACGTGCACCGTCGCCCCGGCGACGGGCTCGCCCGTCGCGTCGACGACGCGCCCCGCGAGCCGCCCCGCGGGCCCTCGCAGCCGGAGCCGGAACTCGACCGTCGAACGTCCCTCGGGGACGGTCTCGACGAACGACGCGGCGTGCCCGTCGGCGCGGGCGCAGAGCTGGAACGGCGGCCGCTCGACCTCGACGCGAAACCGGCCCGCCGCGTCCGCGGTCGCGAACGGCTCGCCGCGGTCCGACGCGAGCCGCGCGTCCCACACCTCGGCGAACGGCACGGCCGCGCCCTCGCGGTCGACCACCAGGCCCTCGATCACCACGAGGTCCGCGTCCTCCGCGACCGCTTCGTCCTCGTGGTCCGCCGCGTCGGCCGCGGCTGTCGCGACCGCTTCGGCCCGTTCCGAGGCGGCGCCCCGGGCGGGCGGCCCGGGCCGTTCGATCGCGACCGCGGCGCGCTCGGGCGCATCGGTGGCGGCGTCCGACGGCTCGGGACCTCCGAGCCACAACCAGCCGCCGGTCAGGACGGCGACGAGAAACGTGATCTTCCACATCGTGAGACCTCCCAGGACGAAACCCATGCTCTTCACCAGGGAGGTCGACGCAGCGACGTCGCACGGCAGTCCGAGAGCGAGCGCCAGCGACGCGCGCCACTCGGGGTCCCGGCCCTCGAGACGGTCCCGGAGCCGTGAGAGCGCCCGGCGGAGCCGCGTCCGGACGGTCGCCTCCGGGCAACCGAGGTCGCGGGCGATCGCGGCGAGCGTGCGGCCCTGGAAGAAGTGCCGGAACACGACCTCCCGGTACGGCTCGTCGAGAGCGCGGGCGGCCTCGACCACGGCCGAGAGGATCTCGGCGTGGCCGGGGTCGGGCTCGGGCGGCGCCACTTCGGACGTCGCCGTCGCCTCCTCGCGGACCGCGCGGCGCCGCCTCCCCCGCCGCGCCCGGAACGCGAGGTTCCGGAGCGAGCCGGTGAGCCAGCCGCCGGGGCGATCGAGGCCCCGGTCGCCCCGGCGGAGCAGGAGGAGGAAGCCGTCCTGGACGAGGTCGTCCGCGTCTCCCGGGTTCAGGAGGCGGCCGGCGAGGGCCCGGAGGCCCCGGCTCTCCCGCTCGAACAGGGCGGCGATCTCATCGTGCGCGTGCGACATGCTGCGTGAACTCCCTTCTACCGGCGACGTCTCCACGGGCGCGGCGACCGTTTCGCCGAAACGAGAGAAATCGGCCGCACGCCCGCGATTCGCCGGGGGGCGCCGGAAGCCGGGAACCGTGGCGCCGAGGCGCGGTCGTACGATCGCCCCCCCGGAGGTTCCGATGCTTCGCTCCCGCCCGCTCGTCCCCCTCGCCCTCGTCCTGGTCGCCGCCCCCCTCTCCGGTCGGGAAGAGGTCCTCCCGATCCGCGAGATCACCCTCTACCGCTCCGGGGTCGGGGCGTTCGAGCGCGCGGCGCCGATCACCGGGGACGCGACGGTCCGCCTCCGGTTCCCGACGGACGCCGTGAACGACATCCTGAAGTCGATGACCGTCCTCGACCTCGGCGGCGGGACGATCGGTCCGGTCACCTACGGATCGAAGGAGCCGCTCGCGCGACGGCTCGCGTCGTTCGGCGTCGACCTCTCGAGCGCCCCCTCGATCCCCGACCTCCTCCGGCAGCTCCGGGGCGCGCGCCTCCGGGCCGCGACGATCGACGGGACGCTCGAGGGGACGATCCTCGGCGTCGAGGATCGTCCGGTCCCGGTCGCCGCCGGCGGGGGCGCGGCCGTCGTCGCGCGACCGCACCTGAACCTCCTGACCGAGCGCGGCGTCCGCTCGACCGACGTCGCGTCGCTCGCGTCGTTCGAGCTGCTCGATCCGGCGCTCGCCGAGGAGCTGCGCCTCGCCCTCGCCGCGCTCGCCGACCAGCGCGCCGAGCGGGTCAAGGGCGTCGACCTCTCGTTCCACGCGGCGCCGGACGAGACGCGCACGGTCGTCGTCACCTACGTCCGCGAGATGCCGGTCTGGAAGACGAGCTACCGGCTGATCCTCCCCGACGGCGACGGGCGGCCGACGATGCAGGGGTGGGCGATCGTGGAGAACACGACCGACGACGCGTGGGACGGGGTGCGACTCTCGCTCGCGTCCGGTCGGCCCGTCGGCTTCACGATGGACCTGTACCAGCCGATCCACGCGGCGCGGCCGGAGCTCCCCGTGCCGCTCGACGCGGGGCTCGCGCCGGCGCTCTACGAGTCGGGCGGCCGGCCGCTCCCGGCGGAGAAGCTGGCGAGGCTCCAGGACAAGGCGAAGGCGCGATCCGCTCCGGTGACCTCGGGCGGCGCCGCGTTCCTCACCGGGGCCGGCCGCCGGCGCGACGCGTGGGACGCCGGTGAAGATCTGATGGTGAACGCCGACGCGCTCGGGGAGGCGCAGGCCGCGGGAGGCGAGGTCGGCGCGCAGTTCCACTACACGATCGACGCGCCGGTCCACCTCGACCGCCAGCGTTCGGCGATGCTGCCCATCCTGCGGGCGGAGATCGACGGCCGTCGCCTCGCGATCCTCTCGCTCGACGGGTCGGGCGCGGCGCCGGAGCACCCGATGCAGGGGGTCGAGCTGACGAACGACACCGCGCTGCACCTCATGCCCGGCCCGATCGCGGTGTTCGACGCCGGCGCCTACGCCGGCGACGCCCGCATCGATCACACCGCCCGGAACCAGAAACGACTCCTCTCGTTCGCGATGGACGTCGACGTCGAGTGCCGGACGCGCGCCCGGACCGAGCGGACGCTCGTCGCCCTGAAGATCGTCGACGGCGCGCTCGTCCGACGCACCCGCGCCACCCGAGAGCGGACGCTCGAGCTGGTGAACCACGACGACGCCCGCGCCCGGACGGTGATGATCGAGGCGCCGAACGACCCCGCGTGGGAGCGCGTCCTCCCCCCCGACCCGACGGAGGAGACGTCGACGCTCGCGCGGTTCGAGGTCCCCCTCGCGGCGTCCGGCCGGGCGACGTTCGTCCTGGCCGAGGAACGGGTCGAGGACGCGAGGCTCGCCGTCACCTCGATGTCGACCGAGACGCTCCTCGACCTCCACGCCGACGGCCGCGTCTCCGACGCCGTCGTCGAGGCGATCCGCGCCGCCGCCGCCCTCGAGTCCGAAGCCGCCCGCGCCCGCGAGACGCTCGCCCGCCTCGACCGCGAGCGCACGTCGATCGCGACCGAGCAGGACCGGATCCGGAGCAACATGACGCGCGTCGCCCCCGGCACCGACCTCCACCGCCGCTACCTCGCCAAGCTCTCCGCGCAGGAGGACCGCCTCGAGGCGATCGCGAACGAACGAGAGGAAGCGGAGAGGGCCCGACGGACGGCGGAGGAGCGGAGGGACGAGTTCGTGCGGGGACTGGAGGTGGAGTAGGGGACGCGGGGGAGAGCGACCGGAGCGGAGGAGAAGGCGCCGGCGCGGAGGGGGTGAGGCGGGGTCGAAGGGAAGGCGAAACGTTCCCGAACGTGTTCCGTACCATGAGCTCCTTCGCCCACCGGAGCTCTCCGCCATGTCCCCCACCCTCCTGCCCCTTCTCGTCTCCCTGTTCCTGCCGGTCGTCGAGGAGGAGGAGAAGCCGAAGTGGTCGGTCGACGACGCGCCCGGGCCGAAGCGGGACGTCTCGATCGACGTCGACGAGGGGACCTGGATGAGCGTCGACCTGTCGCCGGACGGGAAGACGGTCGTGTTCGACCTGCTGGGCGACCTCTACACCGTCCCGATCGAGGG
>JAUIEL010000953.1 GCA_030428825.1 bacterium | reverse complement strand
GCCGCTGCAGCGCGCCGTACTCCTCCTCCGTCAGGAGCTCGACCCCCATCGCCGCCGCCCGCTCCATCGCGCTGTCGCTCGGCGCGTGCTTCTTCCGCGCCTCGCGCGCCTCGCCGTCGTAGCAGGCGCTCCTCCGTCCCGCCGGACTCTCCGCCGCGCAGTCGACGAAGACGATCTCGCCCGCCTCCTCGTCCCGGCCGACGACGTCCGGCTCGCCGCCGGTCTCCTCCATCTCGAGCAGCGACCGCAGCTTCTTCGGCGCCTTCTCCAGCCGCGCCCGGACGTCGTCCCACTCGATCCCCTCGTGGCGGCCCGGGTTCTCCCGGAAGCGGGTCTCCAGGGTCTCGAGGAGTTCGACTCGCTCCTTCTTCTTCATGGCTCGCGCTCCCGTTCGTCGTCGCGGCGGATCAGGCGATCCCGCCGTCGAGATCCAACCGCATGGCGACCCGATCGCGCAACCCTCTCCGCTCCTCGGCCCGGAGGAGGGCGGCGAGCCGCCCGCCCCGTTCGGCGCCGGCCAACCGGCGGAATCCGAGACGCTCGTAGAAGGGAGCGTTCCACGGGAGGCTCGCGAAGGTGGTGAGGGTCACCGCCGGCAACCCCTCGCGTCGCGCCCAGTCGCGGCACCGGCAATCGGCTCCGGACGCCGGCCGGCGGCAGGGCCCGGGACCAGACGATCCTGCGCTCGGCCTCGTCCTTCAACCGGGCGAGGAACGTCGGCACGAGCCCCAGGAGGTCGCGGCCGGGCCGCACCGCTTCGAGCCGCTCCTCCAGCGGCCTCCCGTCCACGAGGAGGACGAGGTGCGGGACACGGGCATGGATCGAATGACGAAGGTCGGCGGCGATCGAGTTCAAGTCCGTCCTCTTCGTCGGATCGACCTTCGGAGGGCCGACCCCGTTCCGCGACCGTCCTGCGTCACTCCCCGGACCGCCCGTGAAGGACATCGAGCGAAGGCGTCCGCTCGCTCCCGTCGAGCGCCCAGACGCGCTGCCGAACGGACCCGTCCGCCTCGAGGTCGAGACGGACCTCGAGCTCGACGACCCGCTCGCCGTCGTGCCCCCGCAGATCGAACCGCAGCGCGCCGCCCTCGAGCTCGGCCACGTCCCCCTCGTAGACGCCGCCCTCTTTCGACAGCGCGAGGAGGCGCAGCGCGTCCCGTCCGGTGTGGTGGTAGACGTACGCGTCGAGCAGGGGGATCGACGCGCCGTCGCCGCTCTCCTCGACCGCGAGGACCCGGACGTAGTCG
>JAUIEL010000433.1 GCA_030428825.1 bacterium | reverse complement strand
GCGGGCGAGGCGGGGGACGAGACGGGGAGGCTTCTCCGAGAGCGACCCCGCAGCGCGACTCGAAACCGAGCGGAGACCGAGCCGGGCGCATCGCGCGAGGACGTGAGCGGGTCGGAGACACCTCCCCGTCTCGTCCCCCGCCGTCGCGAACGCGCGGCCCCTTCCCGAACGCGTTCCTCGCCCCGCGCGCAGCGGCCGACCGCCCCGCGCGCAGCGGCCGACCGCTCCGCGCGCAGCGGCTCTATCTCTTCCCGACCGGCTCCGCCTTCGCCTTCTGCTCCGTCGCCGGCGTCTTCGTGGTCCGGCCGAGCTTCGCCTTCAGCCAGAGGCCGGACTTCCGCTTCAGCTCGACGAGGAACGTCTCCATCTTCCGCGTCTCCTTCCCGCGCGCGACGTTCCACATCATCCGGAAGAAGCGCCCGGGGTGGTGGAGGAGCGAGAGGCCGTAGAAGTTCATCAGGAGCCGGTACTTCGTCTTCGTCAGCTCCTTGGCGGAGAGGTTCTCGCAGTAGTTGTTCTCGGGACGGAGCTTCTCGTCGTTGGCGAAGATCGGGGTCATGAGGCAGGCGTCGGAGTAGTCGACGCGCCCCTTCTCGACGAGGTCGCGGTAGATCGCGGTGTTCGGGATCGGGAAGTAGAAGCCGATCGCGATGTCGTCGATCCCCGCCTTGGCGAGGCGGCGGACGAACGCCTTCGTCTCGTCGAGGTCCTCCCGCGTGTCGTGCGGGAAGCCGATCACGAGGAACGCGGTGATGTTCAGCTTGTTCTTCACCGACGCCTCGACGGCGTTCATCAACCCCTTCTCGGTCATCCGCTTCTTGATGAGCTGACGGGTCCGCTCGGAGCCGCTCTCGGGCGCGAACGCGAGGTGACGGCCGCCGGAGCGGGCGAGGAGGTCGGCGACCTCGTCGTCGATCACCTCGCAGCGGGTGCCGGACGGGAACTGCCAGACGATGTCGAGCTTCCTCTTCAGGATCTCCTGGCAGAACTTGACGATCCAGTCCTTCCGGACGATCGCGGTCAGGTCCTGGAACGGGAAGTTCCGGGCCCCGAACGTCTTCACGTAGTGGGTGATCTCGTCGGCGACGTCGATCGGGTCACGCGGGTACCAGCGGGTCGTCCACATCGTCGGCGACGAGCAGTACGTGCACTGGTACGGGCAGCCGCGCGTCGCGAGGATCGGGATCGTCATCCCGAGCCCCGGGTCGACGCCGTTCAGCAGGCGGTGGTCGTTGTACGCCTTCAGGTCGATCAGGTGCCACGCCGGCCACGGGATCGCGTCGACCGACTGCACCCGGGCCCGCCGCTCGTTCACGACCGGCTCGCCGCCGCGGCGGAACGCGACGCCCGCCATGTCGCCCGGGTCGGTCTCCCCCCGCTCGAGGAGGCGGAGGAGCTCGACGATCGTCTCCTCCCCCTCGCCGAGGACGATGTAGTCGACCGGCGACTCGTTCAGGGAGAGGAGCGGGAGGCCGGTGAAGTGCTCGCCGCCGGCGACGATCGGCTTGTCCGGCCAGCGCTCCTTCAGCGTCTTCAGGATCGTCCGGACCAGCGGCCACGAGAACGACCACATGTTCGTGAGGCCGATGACGTCGGTCTCCGGGTCGATCCGGTCGGCGATCTCGTCGGGGAGGAGGCCCAGGGCGTGGAGCTGCCCCGAGCTGGTCACCTTCTCCGGCGCCTCGGCGACCGCGTCGATGACCGAGACCTCGTGGCCGGCCTGCTCGAGGACCGCGCCGATGTACGCGAGGCCGAGCGGCATCGACGGCCGCAAAGCCGTCATGGCGTGGACGTTGAGGTAGACCGGGGGGTGGATCAGCTGGATGCGCACGACGCTTCGAATCTAGCACATCGTCGGCGCGCTGCACGTCAACCGACGGTCAGGACGCCGTTCGGGGCGAATTCAGCGCTCTTCGGCGTCGGATTCGGCCGGCGGGGCCCACTCGGCGGCGGTGACCGGGCGGCCCGAGTCGACCTCGAACCAGCGGTAGATCACCCGGCCGACGATGTCCTCGCGGTGCAGGGGGCCGAACGTGCGGCTGTCGACCGAGACCCGGCGGTTGTCCCCGAGGATGAAGTACTCGTCGTCGCCGAGCGCGCGGCGCGTCAGACACGACCCGTCGCGGTAGGTCATCGGGACCGGGTCGTCCGCCGAGGCGCCGTTCCGGACGATCTGCCCGTCCCGGAGCTCGAGCACGTCGCCGGGGCCGGCGACCACCCGCTTGATCAGGGTCTCCCCCGCGAACCGGACGATCACCGCGTCCCCCACGTCGACCGGCCCCCACGTCGTGACGAGCACCCGGTCGCCGTCGGTGTAGTGCGGCAGCATCGAGTTGCCGGAGATCCGATAGAACGTCAGGAGCGGCGCCTCGACCACCCCGGCCACGACCAGGACGATCGCGAGGACGGCCGCGATGCGGAACGGGGCCTTCGAGGTCCGGGAGGGCTCCATGCCCCGCCTATCGACCTGCGACCCGAGACGAGTTGAGTCGGATCAGGCGCGGCGGGCGGGAGCGGGCGTCAGGCGGGCCGGTCCTCGGTCGACTCGACCGCGACGCCGGCCGGCGCGGCGGCGGCCGGGTCGGCGACCGCACCCGCCTCGGAGAGGGGGCGGCGACGGCGCTCGAGCGGCTCGGGCGAGGGCATGAAGAGGTTCCACTTCAGGATCGCCCAGATCGCCTGGAAGCCGTCCTTCCAGCCGATCTTCTTCCCCTCGGAGTAGTCGCGCCCGAAGTACGAGATCGGCACCTCGTAGACGCGGCAGCGCATCTTGGCGACCTTCGCGGTCAACTCGGGCTCGACGTTGAACCGCGGGCTCGAGATGTCGAGCTTCCGCGCGACGTCGACGTGGAAGACCTTGTAGCAGGTCTCCATGTCGCTGAGGTTCAGGTTGGTGAACATGTTCGAGAGCGTCGTGAGCCCCTTGTTCACCACGTAATGCCAGAACAGGTGGCACCGATGCGTCCCGCCGAGGAAGCGCGAACCGAACACGACGTCCGCCAACCCGTCCTCGATCGGCTTCACCAGCTTGCCGTAGTCGTCGGGCGTGTACTCGAGGTCGGCGTCCTGGATGATGACGACGTCCCCCTTCACCTGCTCGAAGCCGGTGCGGAGGGCCGCGCCCTTCCCCTTGTTCACCTCGTGCTTGAAGATCCGGAGGTCGACGCCGCCGAACCGGGTCGGGTCGAGGCCGTCCAGGACGTCCCGCGTGCCGTCGCTGGAGCAGTCGTCGACGACGATGATCTCCTTGTCGAACGGCGTCGACGCGACCTTGTCGATGACCGACGTGATCGTGTCGCGCTCGTTGTAGACGGGGATGACGACGGAGAGCTTCATCGTTCGGGTCGCGCGGGTCCGGTTCCGCGTCCCATCGTCAACCCGAACCCCGGATCTTGAAGGGACGTACGAAGAGGGCGGGATTCTACCCCGATCCTCCCCCGAGCAGGTCGTCGAGCCCGAAGAATCGGAGCAGATCGTCCTGCAGCTCCCGGAACTCGGCCGGCTTCTCCGCCGGCCACCGCGGCTCGCGGAAGAGCGGGACGATCTCCCCGTCGGGGCGCCGCCGCGCCGCCTGCACCGCGCGCCGCTTCTCCACCCAGGCCGGGAACTCGTCGAGGAGGTCGTTGATCGCGAGCACGTCCGCGATCCCCGCCCGCGAGACCCGCGCGCGCCCGAGCTTGGCGCCGTAGCGCGTCCTCAGCGCGGCCAGCGGCCCCGAGCGGAGCCCCGCGCCGTCGCCGAGCGACCAGCCCCGCTCGTTCACGGCGAACATGTACTTCGTGCGACGGAGCATCAGCAGGAGCGCCGCCGGCAGCGCGCGCCGGAGGTTCTCGTCGTCGTAGTTCTTGAAGATGGTGAGGAGCGGGTTCCGGACCTGGAGGCGCCGCAGCCGGTGGACGTCGACCCGCCGCGACGTCGCCGAGTGGTGGTGGTACGCGATCGAACTCGGCACGTACCGGACCGTCTCGCCGCGGACCCACAGCCGCCACCCGAGGTCGACGTCCTCGTAGTACGCGAAGAACCCCTCGTCGAAGCCGCCCGTCTCGAGGAACAGCTCGCGGTCGATCGCCATCGCCCCGCCGCACGCGAAGAGGGTGTCCGCCGGCTCTTCCCACGCCGCGAGGTCCGGGTCGTCGAGGCCGAGCTGGATGCCGATGCCGTGGAAGTTCATCCCCCCGCCGGCGTAGTTCACCCGCTTCCCGTCCCACGAGAGGATCTTCGAGGCGGCGCACCGGACGTCGCCGTCGAGCGCGCCGACCAGCTCGCGGAGCCAGGCGCCGTCGACCCGCATGTCGTTGTTCAGGAAGACGACGACCGGCGCGGACGCGGCGCGCGCCCCGGCGTTGCACGCCCGCGCGAACCCCTCGTTCCGCTCGTTCTCGATCGTGCGCACCTCCGGGAACCGGCGGCGCATCAGCGCGCACGACCCGTCCTCCGACCCGTTGTCGACCAGGATCGCCTCGACCCGCCCCGGGTAGTCGAGCGCGGCGAGCGAGGTGAAGCATCGTTCGAGGTGGTGGCGGCCGTTCCAGTTCGGGACGACGACCGCGACGTCTTGCGGCGGCGAGGGGGCGTTCACGACGCGCATGGTAGCAGTCCGCCGACGAAGTCACGCCCGACGGCGGAGGGCCCTCACTCGCCGCGGGAGAACGCCGTCCGCTCGAGCCGGACCTCGGCGACCCGCAGGAACGCCGCGTCCGCGTCCTCGGGGTCGGCGTTCCGGAGCTCGATCCGCGTCGCCCCCTCCTCCAGCCGGACCGGCACGCGCCAGGTCGTGGTCCGCGCCGCGTCGCCGAGCGGCCCCGCCGGCCCGAGGTCCGCGATCCGCCGCCCGTTCCGCCGCACCTCGCCCCGCTGCTCCGCGTCGGACGCCTCGTGTCGGAGCACCACGACGAGGTCGACGGCCATCGACGCCTCGACCTCGACGTCGAGCGCCAGCCGCGCGCGGCCGGACGGCGACGGACCGAGGACGACCGCGTCCCCCTCCCGCCGGACCTCCCCCTCGGTCCGCGCCGGCGTTCGGAGGTCGAGCGTCCGCAGGACGGCGTCGGCCCGCGCCAGGCCGATCGCCTGCCGGTACCGCATCTCCATCTCCGCGGCGTTCGAGGCGGTCGTCTTCACCGGCGGCGCGGCGGCGGCGAGCCGTCCCGCGAGGCCGTCGTCGTCGAGGAACCGCTGCAGGACCCGCGCCAACGCGAGGTCGTCCCCCGGCGGGAAGCGGAGCCCCCCCGCCTCCTCGTCGACCAGGTCCCGCATCCCGCCGTGGTCCGACACCACGACCGGCACGCGGGCCTGGAACGCCTCGTGGATCGTGAGCGGGGAGTTCTCGAACCAGACCGACGGGACGACCAGGACGTCGATCTCCGACAGGACCTCGCCGATCGCGGCCGGGGCGAACGGGCCGTGGAACGTCAGCCCCGGCCGCCGGACCGCGCGCTCGACCTCCCGCCTCGTCGCCCGGAACTCCTCCCGCGTGCGGTCGTCGCCGAAGACGTGCAGCTCGGCGCGCGGGTCGGTGACGCGCTGGAACGCGCGCGCGAGGACGTCGAGCCCCTTGTACCAGACCAGCGAACCGACGAACCCGATCCGCAGCCGCCCCGGCGCCGGCCGGCGCTCGAACCGGTCGAGCCAGCCGGTCTCCATCCCGTAGTCCGAGACGATCAGCCGCGCCGCGGGGAACCCGGCCTCGACCATCTTCCGCTTCAGGAACGGCGACGGGGAGAGGACGAAGTCGGCGGCGGCGAGCTCGGCGTTCATCGTCTCCGGGCGGAGCGCCAGCCAGAAGACGTTCGACACGTGCTTCCAGAACTCGTCCGGCTCGGCCGGCAGGTGCCTCGCGAGCCGCCGCGCGAGCCACGCGATCGGGCGCCGGAGCGGCCGGGAGACGGCGCGCGCGGCGTCGATCCACCCCGGCCGCTTCGCGATGCACGCCGCGCAGCCGAGGATCGGGGGCTTCCCCTCGCAGCGCGTCCGGTCGGGGCGGACGAGCTGCACCCGCGCGCACCGGAACCAGAAGTCGTTCAGGGTCACGACCGTCGCCACGCCGTGGTCTCGGCAGATCCGGGGGAGCGCGGCGGAGAGGTGGATCAGGTGCTCGAAGTGGACGACGTCGGGGCGCTCCCGCTCGAGGATCGTCCGGAAGTGGTCCTCGATCGGGCGGCAGTGGTACGTCTCGCGGATGCTCGGGTAGTCGAGGTGGTTCACGATTCGCCAG
>JAUIEL010000432.1 GCA_030428825.1 bacterium | reverse complement strand
TGGCGCCCGGCGCCCGACGAGATCGCCGACCGCCTCGGCTGGTTGGACAGCCCGACGGCCATGCGCCCGGAGCTGACGCGCCAGCACTCCGGCCGCGCGGTCCTTGTCGATCACCGCGGCGACCCCCTCGAACCCCCCGCGCCGCCGCGCCACCGGGATCCCGCCGCCGCCGGCCGCGATCACCACGCACCCCTTCGTGACGAGCTCCGCCACCACCCGCGCCTCGAGGATCCGCAGCGGCTTCGGGCTGGCGACGACGCGCCGCCACCCGCGGCCCCGCTCGTGCGCCACGTCGAACCCGCGCCCCGCCAGCGCGTCCGCCTTCCGCTTCGACAGGAACGGTCCGACCGGCTTCGTCGGTCCCTTGAAGTCCGGATCGTGCGGGTCGACCTCGACCTGGGTCAGCAACCCGACGACGTCCCGCGGCACTCGTTCCTTCGCGAGCAGGTTCACGAACGTCTGTTGCAGCAGGTACCCGATCTCCCCCTCGGTCTGTCCGACCGCCACCTCGAGCGGGATGCCGTACGCCTTCCCGAGCGACTCCTGGTTCCGGATCAGGATCTGCCCGACCTGCGGCCCGTTCCCGTGGGTCAGGCAGAGCGCGACCCCTTCCCTCAGCATCGGCACGAGCGGCTTCAGCGCCCGCCGCGCGTTCCGGAACTGCGCCTCGATCGAGGGGACCTCGCCGGCGCGGAGCAGCGCGTTCCCGCCGAGCGCGCACATCACCACGCGGCGGGCCACGTCACGCCTTCTCGCCCAGCAGGATGTTCGGCTTCTTCAGCGGCTCGAGCTGCAGTCCGAATCGGTGCTTCGCGCACTCGGTGATGCAGTGCATCGCCTCGTCCGGGTCGTCGGTCACGGTCATCAGGTCGATGTCCCCCGCGCTGATCTTCCCCTCCGCCTCCATCTTGTCGCGCAGGAAGGCGACGAGCGGCTGCCAGTAGTCGGTCCCCATGAGGACGACGGGGAAGTCCCGGATCTTCCTGCATTGCACGAGCGTCAGCGTCTCGAAGATCTCGTCCATCGTCCCGAACCCGCCGGGGAGGATGACGAAGGCGTAGCTGTACTTCACCAGCATCACCTTCCGCACGAAGAAGTACCGGAAGTCGACCCACCGGTCGAGGTACGGGTTCGGGAGCTGTTCGTGCGGCAGCTCGATGTTGCATCCGATCGAACGCCCGCCGACGTCCTTCGCGCCGCGGTTCGCCGCTTCCATGATCCCGGGCCCGCCGCCGGTCATCACGGTGAACCCGACCTGCGCGATCCGCCGGCCCATCTCGCGGGCGAGGAGGTAGTGCGGGTCGGTCTCCTCCGTCCGGGCCGAGCCGAAGACCGTCACGCAGGGGGGCTGGAAGTGCAGCGCCCGGAAGCCGCGGATGAACTCTCCGAAGATGCGACAGGCGCGCAGGAACTCGGTGAGCCGTCGCTTCGGCCCCTCCAGGAAGCTCTGCTCTTCGGGGTGCGGTGACGCCTTCCCCCAGTCGCGCGGGGTCTCGTTCATGCGGATCCTCCGGATCGGGCGCCCAGCGTAGCAGCCCGGGGAAGAAGTCATGCGGGGCTGAGGCGGCCCCTTGGCGGCGGACCTCCGGTGCGTCCTCCCGTCCGCCCGAGACCGACGGATGTCCCATCGTTGCGACTCCGGACGTCGCATCCCGCCTCGCTCGTTCGGGTCCGGCTGGATTCGGAGGGATCCCGGAGCCGATACCCACCGTCGAACCTTGCCCGGTTCACTGCCCAGTCGGGAGAGGCGCCGTGAGCGACCGAACCTCGTCGAAGTCGGAGGAGAGGGCCCTGGTTCTGGGGTCGATGCTCGACACGGGCCGCGGCACGGTGCTGCTGGTCGAGGAGCGGACGGACGTGCGCGAGCAGATCGCGCTCCGGCTGCTGAGCGCGGGGTATCGCATCGTCGCCGGCCGCACGGGCGCGGTGGTCGCCCGCGAGGCGATCGGGCGGGACGTCGCCGCCGTCGTCGCGTCGGCGGGGGCGAGCGCGCCACCGACGCCGTTCGACGCCCTCGACGTCGTGCGCTTCGGCGCGCCGCTCCTCCTGCTCGTCGCCGAGGCGGTGCGGACTCCGACCGAGGGGCTGCCGTCCGGCGCGTTCGTGGTCCGGGCCGAGGGGTCCGTGGCGGAGGTCGAGTCCGCCGTGGTGGAGGCGCTCGAAGCGGCGGTCGGCGCGGGACGTCGGCCGGCCTACTCCCCGGTCGGTCCGGTCGCGCCGGTCGCGCGCGCCGCCGTCGAGGCGCGCTTCAGTCCTCCGGATCCTCGCTGACCGCGGCGGATCGGTCGACGATCATCCGGCGTCGCTCGCGGAGCTTGGCGAGCGCCGGATGGTCCTCGCCGAGCCGTTCCACCTCCAGCCGGAGCGCTTCGTCGATCGTCGCCCGCGCCTCGTCGAGCCGGTCCGTCACGAGGTAGAACGAGGCGAGGCTCGTCATGGTCCGGGCGAGCCCCTCCGCGCCGGCGCCGCGCAGGTTCCGATAGCCGTCGATCACCGCCCGCAGTTCCCGTTCGACTTCGTCGGTCGCGCCGAGGTACGAGAGCGTGATCGCGAGGTTGTGTCGGGTCTGCAGCGAGAGCGCGTGATCGGGGCCGAGCATCGCCTCCCGCGCGGCGACCGCCCGCCGCAGCATCGAGACCGCCTCGTCGTACCGGTGGCGGTCGCTCAGGACGTACGCGAGGTTGTTCAGGCTCTCCGCGACCTTCAGGCTCTCCTCCCCCTGTTCGACGAGCCGCCGGGCGAGCGCCTCGCGGTGGAGGACCTCGGCCCGCTCCGACTCCCCCTTCGATCGCAGCACGCACGCGAGGTCGTTCGCGACGGTGGCGACGTCCGTGTGGACGCCGCGCGGGAGCGCCCGGTGCAGGTCGAGGGCCCGCGTGAGGACCTCCTCCGCGGCGTCGAAGTCGCGCTGCTGGTAGCGCAGCCGGCCGAGGCTGGAGAGGCTGAGCGCCACCTCCAGGCTCCGGTCGCCGAACTCCCGACGGCGGATCTCGTGCGCCTCCTCGATCAGGGTCTCCGCGTCGGCGGGGAGGGCGAGTCGGAGGCAGACCCCGCCGAGCGCGTCGAGCAGGTTCGCCCGCAGGTGGTCCGAGCCGGCGAACTGTCTCCGCACGCGCGCCGCCTGACGGTCGATCGTCTCCCGCGCCCGTCGCCGCTCCTCGTCGCCGGAGATCGTGCCGGTCACGAGGAACGCGTCGAGCAGGAACTCGGCGATCCGCTGGAACGAGGTCGCCTCGACCTCCGCGTGGACCGCCTCCTCGCGCGCGACCAGCGACATGCGCCACGTCGAGGCGATCCCCGCGACCAGGGAGAGGAAGACGAACAGGCCGGCCGCGACCGCGATCCGGTTGCGCCCCACGAACTTGACCGCCCGGTACGACAGCGAGTCGTCCCGCGCGGAGACGGGGAGCCCGTCGAGGAACCGCTCGACGTCCTGCGCGAGCTGCTCCGCGGACGCGTACCGCCGCGCCGGCTCCTTCCGGAGGGCCACGAGGACGATCCGGTCGAGGTCGCCGCGCAGCTCGCGGCTGAGCCGGCCGAGGGTCGAGCCGCACGCCGCCGCGAACCGTTCGCCCGCCGTGTCGTCCGCCCGGGCGCGCGCGGCGAGCGCCGTGCTCGGTCGGGTCGGCTCCCGTTCGGTGACCAGCCGCTCCCACTCGGCGGCGCTCCGGCTGTCGCTTCGGAACGGCATCTGGCCGGTGACGAGTCCGTACAGCACGATCCCCAGCGAGTAGACGTCGCTGGCGGTCGTCAACGACTCCCCGCGGAGCTGCTCGGGGCTCGCGTACTCCGGCGTCAGCACGCGCGCCACCGTGACCGTCCGCGCGCGCGCGATCTCGTCCGCGTCGTCGAGCAGGCGGGCGATGCCGAAGTCGAGGAGCTTCGGCGTCCCGTCGCGATCGATCATCACGTTCCCGGGCTTCAGGTCCCGATGCAGCACGAGGCTCTGGTGCGCGAAGTGGACGGCGCGGCAGACCCGGACGAAGAGGCGCAGCCGCTCGCGCAGGGGGAGCCGGTGCTCCTCGCACCAGGTGTCGATGGGTGAGCCGTGGATCAGCTCCATCACGAGGTACGGCGTCCCCTCCTCGGTCGTCCCGCCGTCGAACAGCTTCGCGATGTTCGGGTGCTGCAGCGCGCCGAGCGCCCGGCGCTCGAACTCGAACCGCTCGCGCATCGCGGGCGTCGCCGTCTCCGCCCGGATCAGCTTCACGGCGACCTGCTGCTCGAACACGCCGTCGTCGCGGCGCGCGCGGTAGACGAGCCCCATGCCGCCGGCGGCCAGGCGCTCCTCGAGGCGGTACCGCCCGACGCGCCGGCCGACGAGATGGTCCTCGGTCGCCTCGGCGTCCGCCGCCATCACCCCGAGCCGCGTCACGAGGTCGCGCGACCGCTCCTCGTCGAACAGGAGCCGCTCGACGGCCCGGCGGAGCGCCTCGTCGTCGCCGCACCCCGCGTCGAGGGCCGCCTCCCGCTCGGCGCCGTCCAGGTCGATCGCCGTCTGGAAGAGCGCCTCGACGCGCTTCCAGCGGTCAGGGTCCATCCGGCGGCTCCTCGTCGAGAGCGCCTTGGAGCCAGGCCCGCGCGAGCCGCCACTCGCGCGCGACGGTGCTCTCCGAGACGCGCCGCGCCTTCGCGATCTCCGGGACGGTCATGCCGGCGAAGAACCGCAGCTCGACCAGGCGCGCCTTCGCCTCGTCGAACGACGCGAGCCTCTCCATCGCCTCGTCGAGCGCGAGCAGGCGGTCGTCCCGAATCGGATCGGCGGCGTCGAGCGCCAGGTCGAGATCGATCCGCTCCCGCCCGCCCCCGCGCTTGAGGCGGGAGCGGCGGCGGGCGTGCTCGACCAGCACGCGGCGGATCGCCGACGCGGCCGCGCCGAAGAAGTGCGCCCGGTTCTCGAACGACGTCCCCTCGTCCCCGAGCAGGCGGAGGTACGCCTCGTTCACCAGCGCCGTCGGCTGGAGGGTGTGGTCCCGGCGCTCGCCGCGCATCTCGCGCCGGGCCATCTCGCGGAGTTCGTCGTACACGAGCGCCGCCAGGCGCTCGCTCGCGCCCTCGTCGCCGCGTTCCGCGTTCTCCAGGATCCGGGTCAGCTCGTTCATGGGGTCGGGTGGGACCTGCTTCCGAGGGGGGTGCCCTTCGGCCCGAAGCGACGAGCGTACCGCGCCGCTCCCCTGGGGAAACGTCCACACCCGGCCTCCCGGGTCGGCGATCCGACCGGGACGCGGACGGCAACCATCTCGATCCCGGACGGTTTCGGGGGGGATTTCCGGGCGGAGGCCACAAGTCACGGTTCAGACGTCTCTTCCGACGGGGTCTCCGTGACCGGTTCCGCCGCGGGACGGCGCATGAGCGAGCGGAAGCCGCTTTCGAGTCGACTCCCTGGGAGGTTCGCCATGAGCGTTTCGGCCGCGCGTCTGCGCCTGCTCGACGGTCCGCCGTCCGACGCCCCTCGTTTCGTGGGGCGGAGCCCGGCGGTCCGCTCCCTGCTCGACGAGGCGGATCGGCTGGCCCGGACCGACCTGCCGCTGCTGCTCACCGGCGAGAGCGGCACGGGGAAGGAGGTCCTCGCCCGTCGCCTCCACGCGGTCGGAGCGCGGGCCGGGCGCGCGTTCGTGTCGGAGAACGTGGCGGCGATCCCGGAGACGCTGCTCGAGGCGGAGTTCTTCGGCGCGGTCCGCGGCGCGTACACCGGCGCCGAGCGCGATCGGCCGGGGCTGTTCGTCCGCGCGGACGGCGGCACGCTCCTGCTCGACGAGATCGGCGACCTCGCGCCGGCCGCGCAGGCGAAGCTCCTCCGCGTCCTCGAGGAGGGGCGCGTCCGTCCGGTCGGGGCGAGCGTCGAGCGGACGGTCGACGTGCGGATCGTCTGCGCCACGCACCGCGACCTCCCGGCGATGGTCCGGAGCGGGGCGTTCCGCGAGGACCTCTACTACCGACTGCGCGGCGCGACGCTCCGGATCCCCGCGCTCCGCGAGCGGCCGGACGACGTGACCGACCTGACCGCGTCGTTCCTCGCCGACCTGAACCGGCGTCACGGCACTCGCAAGGTCGTCCGGCGCGAGCTGCTCGACGTCCTCCGCCGGCACGCGTGGCCGGGGAACGTGCGGGAGCTGCGGAGCGAGGTGACGCGTCTCTTCCACCTGTCGGACGGCGACGTCCTCGACGTGAACGACCTCGACCTCGAGCCGCCGGTCTCGTCGTCGGTGACCGCCGAC
>JAUIEL010000431.1 GCA_030428825.1 bacterium | reverse complement strand
CGGCCCTGGCGGCGAACTCCGTCACGGCGTCGGAGCTGGCGGACGCCGCGGTCGACACCGCGGCGCTCCAGGACGGGGCGGTCACGGCCGCCGACGTCGCGGACGGGGCGATCCTCGCCGCCGAGTTCCAGGACGACTCGATCGGCGCGGACCCGGTGGCGGGGCTGACGTCCGGTTCGCTGGCGTCGAACGCGGCCGGCGCCGCCGAGGTGGCGGCCGACGCGGTCGACACGGCGGCGATCCAGGACGGCGCGGTGACCGGGGCGAAGGTCGCGGCGAACACCGTGACCGACGCGAACGTCCACTCCGACTCGCTCACCGCCAGCTCGCTCGCCACCGACTCGGTCGGCGCGGACGAGCTCGCCGCGGGGGCGATCGGCGCGGCGGAGATCCAGGACGACTCGATCGGGACGCTCGAGGTGCTGCAGAGCACGATCGTCCCGGCCGACCTCGACCTGACCGACGCCGACTGGAAGTTCCTCGGCCTGCAGAACGGGGCGCGGATCGGGCTGCTCGACTTCTACACCGTGCGCGTGTCGACGGCCGACAGCATGATCGCCCTGATCGACAACGACGACGACGACGCCGACAGCGGGGTCGACGCGACGTTCGAGGTCCGGCACAACCCGGACGAGGGGCTCCTGCGCGTGCGCGAGAACGGCGACCTCGAGCACATGGGGACGATGTTCGCGGGGAGCATGACGTTCGACATCGCCGAGTTCTTCCCGACGCTCGACGCGCTCGAGCCGGGGACCGTGGTGGTCGCCGTCGACGACGCGTCGATGCCGGGGCGCGTCGAGCCGTCGTCGTCCGGGGTCGATCCGGCGGTCGTCGGCGTCGTGACGTCGAACCCGGGGATCATCCTCGGCGGCGGCTTCTCGGACGAGCTCTACTTCCCCGAGCTCGTCCGCGAGGCGAGCGCCGCGCGCGCGGCCGGCGACCGGGACCGGGTGGCGGCCCTCCGGGCGGAGATCGAGCGCGGGCTCGCGGCGCTGCCGCGGTCGCCGATCGCCCTCAAGGGACGGGTGCCGGTCCGGGTGACGGCGGAGGCCGGTCCGATCCGGGTCGGCGACCTGCTGACCACCGCCAACACGCCGGGGTGCGCGATGCGGTACGTGCCGGGCTCCAGCCCGACGCGCGGCGTCGTCCTCGGCAAGGCGCTCGAGTCGCTGCGCGGGGAGGAGGGAGAGATCCTGGTCCTCGTCGGCAACCACTGAGCCGACCGGTCGGAGACGACGGCGCGCGGCCGGCGACCCTCGGGTCTCCGGCCGCGCGCTCGTCTCGAGCCCCCCGCGTCAGCGAAGGTCCCAGGCGGTGACCCAGACGACCTTCCGCGGCACGAGGTCGAACTCGTCGCGCAGGCGGCGGTCGAGGTCCGGCATGTGGGCGGCGCCGTAGAAGATCCCGATCGTTCGGGTCCCCCGCGACCGTTCCCGTTCGAACACCCGCACGCAGGCGTCGTTCCGGTCGTCGATCAGGAGCGTGTCGAGCGTCTCGCCGAGCCCGGCCTCGAGCGCCGCGCCGGCGAGCTGCTCGGCGAACAGCCGCTTCATCCGCATCGCGCCGTCGGGCGCGAACAGCAGCTCGAGCGGGTCGACGTCCTGCAGGGCGGCGAGCGACGCCGGCGCGTCCCCGGCGGCGAGGCGGCGCTCCATCCGGTTCTGCTGGCGGATCGAGTCGGCGACCACGCCGAGCGCGAGCGACAGGGCGTCGTCCCCGCGCTCCTCGACCTTCGCCCACATCTGGGCCGGCGACAGGTCCGCGTGGACGAAGTTGGCGCGCGTGTAGTCGATGTGGTCCGTCTGCGACGCGAGTCCGAGGTGATCGAGCCCGAACGAGACGAGCATCGACAGCGGATCGTCGGCCTCGACCGGCCGTCCGTCGGGGAGCGCGGCCCCGTCCGGCCTCACGAGCTCGTACAGGAGCGCCTCGTACTCGCCGAGCAGCTCGTCGAGGTCCTTGTAATACCTCCGGTCCGCGACGTGCACCGCCGCGATCAGGTCGACCACGAGGTCGTCGGCCGCGTCGTCGGCCGGCCCGTACCGCACGACGGCGGTCTGCAGCTTCGCCGGCGCGCCGTCCTCGTCGCGGGCGAGGCGGACGAACGACTTCGGCGGCGGCGCGCGGCGGACGGGTCGCTCGAGCGCGGGCGGAGCGGCGGGGCGCGCCTTCGCCGCGTCGTCCCCGCCGGAGACCGCCGCGGGGAGCGGGAGGGTCGCGCCGAGCGCGACGGAGAGGAGGAAGGGGACGCGCGCGTGATGCATCATCGGTGACCTCGATCGACGGAACGGATCGACGGCGGAGGGTGCCCGGCCCTCGTTCGAGGATCGAGGATACACGGCCGCGCCCCGTCGGGGGGCGCTACGCGAGCGGCAGGTGGATCGCGGTGAGCAGGTCCTCCGGCTTCGTGGTGCGGGGGTCGTTCAGGTAGACCTCGAAGCACGGCAGGTCGCGAAGCTCGCGGCCGGACCGCGGGAGCCACTCGCCGAACAGCTCGTCGTAGGCGGACTCGAGCTTCGTGTACGGGCCCTTGAACGTCGCGACGGCGTACTCCCCGCCGTCGACCTCCAGCACCTCGACGCCCGCCGCCGGGTCGGCGTCGACGTCGGGAGAGACGCTGACGCAGGCGGCCGACCGGAGGCGCTCGGCGGGGACCTCGCGCGGGTTGTCGTGGTACAGACCGAGGCACCGCGTCTCCGGACCGACGAGACCCTTCCCGAACGCCCAGCCCATGATGCGCTCGAAGCACGGGCCGAGGTCGACGTACGGGCCGGTGTGGCGGATCGCGGCCACCCGCACGGGATCGAGGGAGCGGACTTCGACGTCGAGCATGATCTCCTCCGGCGACGGCGCGGGACGCGAGGACGGCGGTGGGTCGGGCCGCGCCCCGTGTCGTTCGTTCGTAGGCCCCATGGTGGAGGACGGACGCGCCGGCCGCATGACCGAACTTGCGGGATCCCGACTCTTCCGCGCGCCGTCGCTCGTCCGGGCCGTCACCCGCTCGTCGTCGCCGCGAGCGGACGGCCGGGGAGGAGGGTCATCTCCTCGGCCCTTCGGATCCGCTCCGCCATCGGCGGGGCCCCCGACGCGAGCCTCCGCCAGGTCTCCGTCCCGTCCTCGCCGGCGCGGAGCGGCCCGAACGCGACCGGCGCCAGCCAGCGCGGCAGGCGGGAGGTCGCCCGCGCGCGGTCCCGCACGAGGGTCAGCGCCGCGACCAGCGCCTCGGGATGGCGCGTCAGTTCGACCGCGGCGACGTCCGCCCGGAGGTCCCGGTTCCGCGCCACGAGCGCGCGCCCCGCCGCGCCGACCCACGGGAGCAGGAGGCCGAGCCCGAGGATCGCCGGCCCGGTCACGAGGCCGACCGGGACCAGGAAGAAGAGCTCGGGCCCGGCCCGGCGCGGCGACTCCTCGACCGGCTCCGGAGGCGACGTCGGTCGCGGCGGGTTCACGTCGCGGAACGACTCGACGACCGCCCAGAGGACCGCGGCCGGCGGGAGGACGGAGAGGACGACCCACCACAGTCCGACGACGGCGAGCGACCCGGCGATCGCGACGATCGGGAGGGTGACCGCGCCGCCGAGCATGGCCGCGAACAGTCCGGCCTTCGCCCCGAACGACACCGGCGTCGCGGCCGCGCGCTCGGTCCCGGGCGCGACGGGCCCGGGCGGCGGCGCGACCGGCGCGCCGCGCGGAGGGACCGGTTCGTCGACGCCGCGGACCTCCCGCGTTCCTTCGTCGTCGTCCCCGTGGCGGGCCTCCCAGAGCGCGCGGAGCGGACCGAGGGCGAGCCCCGACGCGAGGCGCAGCGCGCCCGTCAGCCCGAGCAGCACCGTCATCAGCCGCGCGTCGCCGTGGCGCAGGTGGGCGACCTCGTGCGCCAGGATCGCCGAGAGCGCGTCGCGGTCGGCGAGCTCGACGACCGCCCGGGTGCAGACGATCGCACCCCGGCCGTCGCCGAAGCCGAGCGAGAACGCGTTCGGCGCCGGGTCGTCGACGACGTACAGCGCCGGCGCCGGGACGCCGGCCGCGATCGCCATCTCCGTCGCGACGTTCTCGACCCGGACGTCCCGCAGCGGCGCGGCGCCGACGGTCCGGAGGATGCGGCGGTCGGCGTCGCGCCGGGCTCGCCGCGCCAGGACGTACGCGATCGCGAGGAAGGCGATCGTGAACCGATGGACGCGGTCCTCGAAGAACGGCGGCGACCAGCCCGGCTCCTCGAGCCGGAGCTGGTGGTGGTGGGGCGCCACGAACGGTTCGAGCGCGCGTCCCGCCGTCCGCCCCGCCACGAGCGCGAGGAGGAACCAGGCCGCGAGGAGGACCCGGAGCGCCCGCTCCTGCCGTCGCTCCTCGATCCGGAAGTTCCGCGCGGTCCCCATGCGGACCCCATCGGTCGGCCGCCCCGCTCGCTTGAGCCGCCCTCGCGTTCGGTCGGCCCTCCCGCCTCGTTGAACACGGACCGGGTGACCGCCGCCGCCTCGGCGGCGCGTCGCCCGACGGAGTTCCACCCCCGGAGGTCGCCATGTCCCGCCCGAAGCTCGCCCGTCTCCTGTGCACCCTCGTCGCGCTCCTCGTGCTCGGCCGCGCGGCGTTCGCCTCTCGAGGGGGCGTCGACGAGGACGACCCGCCGGACGCCGCCCCGCGCGCGGTCGACGAGGCGGTCGACGAGCTGCTCGACCTGGCGCGGGGATGCGCGCGCCGTCGCCTGCCGGTGAACGCCGCCGACCTCCTCCTCCGGTGCCTCGCGCTGACCGACGACGAGCGGGCGCGCGCCGAGCTCGAACGCCTGCTGGACGACGACCGCCTCCTCGACGTGATCCTCGCCGCGGACGTCGGACTGGAGGCGCTCGCGGAGGAGCGTCGGTTCGTCCCCGAGCCGCTCCAGTCCCCGCCGGCGTGGTCGGAGGCGGTGGAGGTGAAGTCGAGGAACTACACCGTCCGGACGAACCTCGGCGAGGCCGCGGCCGAGGAGATCGCGCGCACGATGGAGGACGTGAACGCGTTCTGCCGCGACGTCTTCTCCGTCCGGCGCGGCGGAGGCGGGACGGCGCGCCTCGAGCTCCGCGTCTACGCTACCCGCGCGCAGTTCGAGGCCGAGGAAGGGCCGTTCGCGGCGACGACGACCTCGATCCGCCGCGGCACGGAGCGGGTCGTCGCGACGTACGACCGCCGGGACGACGGGCTCCCGTTCGCCGCCCTCCGGCCGACCCTGCTGCACCAGGGCGCGCTGCAGTTCTCCTGCCTCGTGTCGCGCGGCGCCGAGCCGGGCTGGCTCCGGCACGGGACCGCGTGCTCGCTCGAGGCGGCCCGGATCCTCCCGTCCGGACGCGTCGTCGACGACCGGATCCCGCGCGCTCGGCTGGTCGAGCTCGTCCGGGCGCTCGACCGCGGTCACCCGTCGCTGGAGGAGGTCGTCTCGTTCTCTCGGCCCGGCGCGATCCCGCCTTCGCACTTCCCGGTCGCGTGGGGTCTGGTCCGGTTCCTCGAGCGGTACGAGGACGACGCGTCGCGCCGGGTGTACGCGCCGCTCCTCGCGCGGTACCGGAAGGCGTGCCGATCCGGAGGAGAGCACGATCGGCTCGAGCGGTTCGAGGACCAGTTCGTGAACCGCGCCCGGGAGCGCGACGTCCGCTCGCTCTCCGACCTTCGGGTCCGGTTCGAGGCGTGGGCGCGCGCGCTGGCGGCGCGGGAGCTCGATCCGGCGGACGGCGCCGACCGGTGGGTCGAGCTCGGCCGAGTCCAGCTCGAGAACGGACGGGCCGAGGCGGCGGCGGAGTCGTTCGCGCACGCCCTCCGCGCGGACCCGTCGCTCGTCGAGGCGCACCTCGGCCGCGCGGACGCGCTGGCGAAGGAGCGGCGGAAGGACGTCGCGCTGCACCACCTGCGGCGCGCGTACGAACTCGCGCGCGTCGCGCCGGCCGAGCGGGCGCCGGCGGCCGATCCGACCGAGATCGCGCGGGCGATGAGGCGCCTCGACGCGACCCTCGCGCGCGCCGTCCCCGCCTCGTGCGACGCCTGGCTCGAGCGCGCGAGCGGGTCGCAGCGCGCGTGGATCGCCAGCGTCGGGTTTCGGGCGGAGCGCGGGCAGCTCTGTATGCTCGCGGGCGAAGACGGATCCGTCGCGCGCGTGCTGGTCGGCGTGCGCTCAATCGGGGATCCCTGGTCCTACGCCTCGCTCCCCGTGCGCCTGCCCGAGCGCGCCTACGTCATCGAGCTCGACGGCGACGAGACGCTGGA
>JAUIEL010000430.1 GCA_030428825.1 bacterium | reverse complement strand
CCCCCGCCTCCACCCCCGCCGCGTCGACGATCGACGTCAGCAGCGCCGGGTCGGTCAGGAAGTTCTGCGAGAACCGCCGGGTCGGCCGCCGGCCGCGGGCGGCGAGCGCCTCCCGGATCGCGCCGAGTCGCGGGATCCCCGGGGCGTCGGTCACCGCCCCTCCCGTCCCGCCCCGCCCGCGCCGGCCGGCGGCGCCTCGAGCCGCTCCAGCAGCCGGCGCGCCTCGTCGTCGACCGCCGACCGGACCGGACCGAACGCCAGGACGCCGAGGTCGGCGACGGTCGCCAGCAGGCCCGTCCGCCCCTCGTCGAACCGCCGATGCAGCGCGAAGACGAGGGCGTTCGGGTTCCGGTACCCGTCGACCACCCGCCCGGTCTCCGCGTCGAGGCGCAGGAACCCGTCGAGCCGCCACGGCACGCAGTACTCCGGACGGCCGTCCCGATCGAAGTCGACGGCGACCGCGCCGCCGCGATCGAGCGCGACCTCCGCCGCCCCCTCGCGGCGCCAGCGCTCCTCGAGGTCCGGGCCGAGGCAGACGAGCGTCGCGTCCGGCCAGAGGAGGAGCGTGGCGTCGTCGCCGAACACCGGGAACCGGCGCGGCGGCGCCCCGTCGCGGAGCGGCACCTCCGCCGCGGCCGCGCGACGTCCGAGCCGGTCGTACCCCTCCAGCCGCGCCGCGCGCGGCTCGAACTCGTCGTCGAGCTCGACGACCTGGAGCGTCGCCGCGAACGGCGCCGGCCCCGCCGTCGCGCGGTCGACGTAGTACCTCCGACGCCCCTGCCGCAGGAGCGACGCCGACGGCCGGTCGCCGGTCCGGTCGAGCACGAGCTGGTGCCCGGTCTCGGTGACGACCAGCAACCGGTCCGCGCGGTCGTCGAGCGGCGCGAGCGACTGGGAGCCGCCGGGGACGAACGTCTCCGAGCGCGTCGACCCGTCGGGGCCGACGGAGCGGAGCGCGAGGATCCGGTTGTACTTCTCCGGACGCTCCTCGTAGTCGAACCCGAACCGACGCCGGAGCGCCCCGGCGAGCAGCAGCTCCCCGCGCGCCTCGACCGGCACGAGCTGCGCGACCACCGGCACCGATCGTTCCCAGACCGTCGCCACGTCCGGCGTCCCCGGGTCGAGGCGGAGGAGCCGTCGCCGCTCCCGCGGGGCGTAGCCGTAGAACCAGCCGTGCCGCTCCGGATCGCTGGCGAGGAGCGGGGGGGGCGGGGTCTGCTCGCCCGCGTACGTCCCGAGCAGGAGGAGGAGCGAGGCGTCCCGCTCCGCCGTCGGGTCGAGGAACTCGGACCAGTCGAGGTCGAGCGCGCGCCGGGCGACCTCGCCGAGCGGACCGTCGACCCACGGCACGACCCCGCCGCGGAGCGGGTCGACGAGGCGGATCGCGCCGCCGACGTCGCGCATCAGGAACAGCTCGGGCGCGGCGACGTCCGCGTCGTACGCGTCGTACGCGTCACGCCCCGCGCCCGACGCCGCCCCCGGGCCGTCGAGGACCGTCACGACGTACAGCTCGCTCTCTCCGTCCCGGTCGAGGTCGGCGGCGACGGCCTCGTCGATCCGGCCGAGCCCGTCGCGGCGGCCGAGGACGACGCCGGTCCGGCCGTCGATCACGCGGACCGCTCCCTCGAACCCTCCGAGCACGACCCGTCCGTCCGCGAGCGCGACGACGTGGTCCACGCCGAGCCCGCGACCGCCGCTCCAGACCACGCGGTCGTCGAAGCGGAGCCTCGCGAGGAGGCGCCGGAGCGGCTCGCCGAATCGACGGAGCCGGCGGACGACCTGCTCGCGCACCTCCGACGGCGCCCCGGTCAGCTGCTCGAGGACGTCCCGGACGAGCTGTTCGGCGTTCCTCACCACGCATCGGAACCCGAGGGCGAAGTTCCGGTTCTCCGGCTCCTCGTACCGGCTCGACCCCGGGTGGATGCGCCGGGTCGACTCGAGGAACGAGCCCCCCTTCACGACCACCGCGCCGGGACGTCCCGCGGCCGGCGTGACCGTCCACTCCCAGACGTTGCCGAGCAGGTCGTACACCGGCGGCCCGACGAACGCGCGCATCCGCGTGCGGGCGCTCTCGAACGAGCCGACCCTCGCCGGACCGCCGAGCCCCGCCTCGGCCGCGTTCAATCCGAGCGGGCCGGACGGGTCCGCCCCGCGCGCCGCGAGCAGCCACTCGGCGACCGTCGGGACCTCCTTCCCCCTCGACCGGGCGTACGCCCGAGCGTCGGCGAGGGAGACGTGCACCACCGGTCGGGCCGCGACGTCGCGGTTCGCCAGCCGCGAGGGCGACGCCGACTCGGAGCCGCCGAGGTGGAGGAGGTACCCCGCGGGGTCGTCGGGACGGTACCCGGTCGCGGCCGCGAACGCCGCGAACTCGGCGTTCGTCACCTCGTACCGGTCGAGGAAGAACGAGCGGTCGGGCGCGTCGGAGAGGGCGGAGACGTAGACCAACGCCATCCGGTCGAGGAGGTCGAGGCGGCCGAGGACGTCGGCCCCGCCCTCCTCCTCGCCGTTCCGGCCGATCCGCCCGAGGTGGAGCGCGAGCACGACCAGCGCGAGCGCCGCGGGCCACGCCCAGTGCAGGCGACCGCCGCCCGCCTCGCGACGCCTACGAGAACGGCGGGATCCGCCGGACCCCGCCGCCTCGCTCCCGGGGCGCGCCGCGCTCACGCCGCGCCTCCGTCGGGTCCGGTCACTGGAGCTGCTCGGGCTCCTCGACGATGACCCGCAGCTCGACGCGGCGGTTCTCCGCCTTCTTCGCCGGATCGGCGACCGGCTCGTACTCGCCGTACGACGACACGAACATCCGGTCCCGCGGGACGCCCGCCGTCGAGAGCTCCTCCCAGACGGAGAGCGCGCGCGACGTGCCGAGCTGGATGTTGCCGAGCGGGTACTGCGCCTTCGTCACCTTCACCGGATCGGTGTCGGTGTGCCCGGCGACCTCGATGCGGTGACCGTTCTGGAGCAGCTGCTCGGCGATCTCGGCGATCTGCTTCTTGGCGGACGCCTTCAGCTCGGACTTGCCGGGCGAGAAGAGGAAGCCGCCGTCGATGCGGTACGCGTAGCCGTTGCCGGTCGGGACGATCTGCACCGGTCCGTCGCCCCGCGGGGCCTCGCCGGTCGGCCGCTTCTCGAGCTCGGCCATCATCTCGGAGAGCCGCCGGTTGTAGTCGTCGTTGCTCGAGCGGAGCATCGAGTTCTGCTGCTGCAGCTTCGAGCGCTCGGTCTCGAGCCCGTCGACCTGGCTGCCGTACTGCTGCGCGATGTCGCTGACCTGCCGGAGCTGGGCCTTCGCCTGCTGCAGCTCGTCGACCTTCTCCTGATAGGCCGAACGAGAGACACACCCCGACGCGAGCGCGCCGGTGATCGCCAGGAGAATCCAAGGATGTCGGTTCATGTTCGCGGCACCTCCCCGTGCCTGTTCGGACCGGTATCGATCGCCGGGACCCCGCTCGGCCGCCGGCCGACCGAGGTCCACCTCTGCTCGTGCTTCCTCGCCGCCGCGCGGGTCGCGCGGCGACGGAGCCGATCGATCCCTCCGCGACGACCGCCGAGCGACCCGGCGCCGTCGCGGCGAGGCCGACTCCTACTTGAGGAAGTTGTCGTTGACGAAGTTCGCGAAGCCGGACGTCAGGCCGGTCTTCTGGACCTCCGCCGCGTTGAAGGCGACGATGATGCCGTACAGGAGAACGATCGCCCCGAGGACGAGCAGCACCTGCATGCCGGTCCCTTCGGTCGCGACCTCCTCCGTCTCGGCCCGGCGACGCGTCTGCGTCGCGGCCGCGCGGCCCGGCGCCTTCCGGCGCGAGCGACCGGCGGCGGCCGGCTCGGGGGCCGACTCGAGCTCGATCGGCTCGATCTCGCCGACGTCCTCCTCGAGGAACGAGGAGTCGTCGATCTGCTGGGTGACCATGCCGACGTCGTCGCCGCCGCCGTCGTCGTCCCCGAACAGCTCCTCGGTCAGTTCGCCGGAGGGCGCCTCGATCGTCGGGAGGTCTCCCCCCGTCGTCTTGAAGCGCTCGATGTCCTCCTTCTTGAACTTCATCTTGTCGTCGTCGCGGAAGGCGCGGATCTCGCCCTCGGAGACGAGCTTCTTCAGCTCCTCCTCCTGGAGGTGAAGCTCACGAAGCACCTTCTCGAACGAATAGAAGTCCTCGGCCACGTTCTGCCTCCAGCGTCCGACTCAGTTCCGGTCGTCCGACCCGCTCGGTCGGTCGGAGCCGGTCCGCGCCTCTTCGGCGCGGATCCGCTCCACCAGATCCTGGTAGGAGTACTCCGACTTGTCATTGTAACCCGTCACGTACAGATCCCTCTCGATCTTCCGACTCGCCACGAACGTGACGCCGCGCGTGGCGCGGCTCCCGCCCTCGGCCTCGTAGACGTTGAGCGTCCGCGTGCGTGTGTTGAGCACGAACAGGAGCGCCCCGCCGTGAGCCGCCGTCCCCGTCGTCATCAGGAACTCGTCACCCGCGCCAGGAGCCGGCGCGGCGACGACCTCTCCCCCCCGCGACGCCGACCACCACCCCACCAGAGCGGTGGCGGTGAGGGCGCCGAGCAGGAAGTCGAGGAGACGTCGGGACATGGGCGTGGTCGGACTCGATCCGGGATCTGCGGGACGATACGGATTCCGGAAGGGGGAACGCAAGCGGGAAAACCCCCTCCCGGACCGCTCCGCGCCGCCTCGGGGCGGTCAGGCCGCCGGGAGGTGGAGGTGGATCTCCGTGCCGACGCCCGGCTCCGACTCGATCTCGATCGTCCCGCCGTGCTCGGTCACGATCTGGTGGACGATCGAGAGGCCGAGCCCGGTCCCCTTCCCGGCCTCCTTGGTGGTGAAGAAGAGGTTGAACGCCTGGCTCCGCTCGTCGTCGGTCATCCCCTCCCCGGTGTCCTCGACCACGACGTGGACCCCCTCCGGGACGCGCCGACCGACGATCCGGATCGTCCGCTCCCCGTCGCTCCGGAGGGCGTCGAGGGCGTTCAGCACCAAGTTCAGGAAGACCTGGCCGAGCGACGCCGGGTCGCCCCGGACCCGCGCGTCCGGGTCGACGTCGACCTCGAGCCGGACGTTCGACCGGTCGAGCCGGTGCTTCGAGAAGCGGGCCGCGTCGTCGACGATCTCGCGGAGCGACGCCGACTCGGCGCCGGAGCGGTTCGGTCCGAACCGGAGCACGCGCTGGGTGACGTCGCGGATCCGCGAGAGGCCGTCCTCCACCAGCGTGAGGTACCGCTCGTTCCGCTCCGAGAGGCCGCCGCGCCGCTTCATCGCCTGGACCGCGTTCAACATCCCGCCGAGCGGGTTGTTGATCTCGTGCGCGATCCCCGCGGCGAGCGTCCCCATCGCGGCGAGACGGTCGGTCAGGACGAGCCGCTGCTCGGTCAGCCGCATCTTCCGGACCATCTCCTCGACCCGCCGCTCGAGCGCCTCCCGCTTCTGCCCGATCTCCCCCATCATCGCGTTGAACGAGTCGATCAGGTCGTCGATCTCGTCGTGGCGCCCGGTCTTCTCGACCGGCACGTCGAACCGCCCCGCGGAGACCCGCGTCGCCGCCTCGGAGATGCGCGACAGCGGGTTCAGCACCAGCAGGTGCAGCAGCAGGAAGACGAACCCGACGACGACCAGCGTCGAGACCGCGAGGATCACCGCCACCGTGGCGACGTCGGTCCCGCGCGGGAGGGCGGGGAGGGCCGGGATCGCGAGGCGGATGTACGCCGCCCCCCACCGCTGCCGCTGGGCGCCCCGCCGCGAGTGGAGCGGGATCGCGATCACGTCGCCGCGCCGCTGCACGCGCTCGGTGTCGTACGCCGCCACCAGCAGGTCGAGGTTCTCGGCGCGGAGCTCGGCCGACTCGTCGTCGTACGCGCCGAGCGGGTTGATCCCGATGTCGCCGGACAGGACCTTCCCGGCCACGTCGGTCGCGAAGTCGGTGATGTACGCGTCGACCGCGAGCTCCCAGAACTCCTTCTCGAGGAGCTGCTTCAGGGAGAGGCGCGCGAAGTCGAGGTCCGCGAAGAACGACGCGAAGATCGTCTTGCCGAACTCGACGACGACGTCCCGGACGCGCCCCTCGGCCTGGGAGCGGGCGACGTCACGACGCTCGGCGTCCCGCGCGACTGCGAACGCCAGCAGGCAGAACGCGGCCAGGTTGACCAGGACGATCCCGAACAGCAGGCGCGTCCGGAGGGACAGCGATCACCTCACTTCGAGAAGTTGTCCATGACCTTGAGGATCGGCAGGAAGA
>JAUIEL010000429.1 GCA_030428825.1 bacterium | reverse complement strand
TGGGCGCCCGCGCGATCGGCGACGCGCGACGGCGAGCGCGCAACTGGTGCGCCGAGGACGCGCCGGAGGTCTCGCCGCCCCCGGCGGTCGCCGAGCCGATCTCGAGCGTCGTCCGCGCCGCGGCCGAGCGGATGGAGGGGCTCGCGGAGCGGGTCCGCGCGAGCCAGGCCGCCGCGCGCCGCGCCCGGGTCGACGCGCGCACGCTGAAGGGGGAGCACGACGTGCTCCGGTCGCTCCTCGAGAGCCTCTCCGACGGCGTGGTGCTGATCGAGGACGGCCAGCGCCCGACGTTCATGAACGGCTCCGCCCGCCGCGTCTTCTCGGTCGCGGAGGAGGACGAGCTCCCGACCTCGCTCCTCGAACGACCGATCGCGCCGGCGCTGAAGGCGGCGCTCGAGGAGGGGCTGCGCGGCGACACGCGGGAGAGCCGCCGCGGTCGGGACGTCGATTGCTCGGACCAGTCCGCGCGCCTCGTGCTGCGCCTCCGGTTCCTCGACGTCGAGCGGCCGGAGGGGGAGGAGGGGGACGCGTCCCTCTGCGTCCTCCTCTCGGACGTCACGCGCGAGGTCGAGCTGAACCGGATGAAGTCGAACTTCGCGTCGAGCGTGTCGCACGAGCTGAAGACGCCGCTCGCCTCGATGCGCGCGTTCCTCGAGATGCTGATCGACGGCGACATCGAGGGGGAGGAGGAGCAGCGGGACACGTTGCAGCGCGTGCTCGACGAGACGGAGCGCCTGACGCGCCTCGTGATGAACCTCCTGAACCTCTCCCGGCTCGAGGCGGGGATCACGAAGATGGAGCGGGCGCCGATCTCGCTCTCCGAGCTGCTCGAGCACATCCGGGACGTCGTCACGCCGCTCGCCCACGACAAGAAGCAGACGATCGTGTTCGAGCTGTCGGAGTTCCTGCCGCCGGTGACCGGCGACAAGCACCTGATCGAGCAGGCGGCGATGAACCTGATCTCGAACGCGATCAAGTACACGCCCGACGGCGGCTCGATCCGCGTCAAGGCGTCGATCGCGGGGCGGGACGTGGCGCTGGCGGTCTCGGACACCGGCGTCGGCATCCCCGAGAAGGCGCTCGACCTCGTGTTCGAGAAGTTCACGCGGATCGAGAACAACGCCGGCCTGAAGGCGACGGGGACCGGGCTCGGCCTGCCGCTCGCCAAGTTCGTGGCCGAGTCGCACGGCGGCAGCGTCTCCGTCGAGTCGGAGGTCGACCGCGGTTCGACGTTCACCTTGAGGCTCCCGACCCGCAAGGGGGAGGAGAGTTCGGAGTCCCAGCTCGTGGGGCTGGAAGGGATCTCGGCATGACCGACGCACGACGAGTGCTGATCGCGGACGACGACCCGTCGATCCGCCACGCGGTGACCCTGAAGCTCTCGAAGGCGGGGCTGGCCGTCACGGCCGCGTCCGACGGAGAGGAGGCGCTGAAGCTCGCGCTCGAATCGGAGCCCGAGCTGATGATCGTCGACTACGCGATGCCGTACATGACGGGGTACGACCTCTGCCGTGAGCTCCGGAAGCACGAGCGGTTCGACCAGACCCCGGTGATCGTCCTGACGGCGATGGAGCAGGACATCGACACGTCGCTCGCCGCCGAGCTCGGGGTCGTCGAGTTCATGACGAAGCCGTTCTCGCCGCGGGAGCTGCTCGCGCGGACCAAGGAGCTCCTCGAGGCGCTCCCGTCGCCCGGGGGCGGAGCGTCGTGAGTCGCGCGCGGGCGGCCGCGCTCACGATCGTCGCCGGCGGGATCGCCGTGGTGCTCCACGTGGCGCTCTCGGTCGCCGGGGCCGACCCGTTCCACCCGGCGGCCGCCGCCGTGGCGTGCGTCGCGCTGGCGTCGACCGCGGTCGGCGCGCGCGGCGGCGCGGCGGCGGGGCTCCTGGCGGGCGCGGCGCTGGCGTGGGTCCGCTGGCGGGCCGGCGTCGGACCGGGCGGGGAGGACGTCCTGCGCGTGGTCGCGCTCGCGTCCGTCGGCGGCGCGGTCGGACTCCTCGTCGACCGCCTGCGGCGCCGCCTGGCCGAGAGCGCGGCCTCGGAGGTCGCGGCCCGGCGCGAGTCGTACCGGCTGCGGCGCGAGGTGGACGAGCTCGTCCGGGAGCGGGACGCGGCGGCCGCGGAGGCCCTCGCGGCCGCCGAGCCGGAGGAGGCGGCGTCGGGCGCGGCCGACGCCGAGCCCCCGGACGCGCCGCCCGCCGCGACGGAGGTCGACGTCCGACTGGAGCAGGCGCTCCGGAAGATCGCCTCGGCGCTGAACGAGTCGCGCCTGTTCGCCACCGTCCTGGAGTCGGTCACCGCGCTCGTCGGCGCGACGCGGGTGTCCCTCCACCTCCACGATCGACGGGCGGACCGCTTCCAGCCCGGCTGCTGCTTCCCGGTCGACGAGCCGGTGCCGCCGTTCGATCGCGAGCCGGTGCTCCGCCGCGCGCTCCGCCAGCGCGAGCTGATCGCGCGCGAGGACGGCGCGGAGGAGTTCCGACTCGTCGACCCGTCGATCCGGTTCGTGGCGCCGGTGTTCGACCGCGTGATCCTCGCCGGGCTGATCGTGGTCGAGGGGGGCGAGGAGACGGCCGGCGCGCGCGAGCGCCTCTCCATCCTGGTCACCGCGTTCGGCCTCGCGCTGTCGTCGGTCCGGCTGGTCGGGCAGCTCGAGCGGCGGGACCGGACCGACCTCCTGACCGGGCTCCCGTCGGTCACCGAGATCCGGGAGCAGCTCGGACGGAGCCTCGAGCGGGGGCGGACGGCGGTCCTGCTGGTCGCCGCGGACGGCATCCGGGACGTGAACGAGAAGTACGGGAGGAAGGCCGGCGACAAGGCGGTGCAGGCGCTCTCGAAGCTCCTCGCGCTCGAGGTCGGCGCGGACGGGAAGGTCGGCCGGTACGGCGGCGCGACGATGCTGGTGGTCCTCCCGGGCGCCGAACGGGACGCCGCGGTGCAGCTGGCGGAGCGCGTGCTGCGTCGGGTCCCGACCTCGATCCCCGCCGGCCCGGAGGGGCTCGCGAAGCCGCTCACCGCGTCCGTGGGGGCGGTGGCGGCGACGGTCGGCCCGGTCGACGCGCTGCTCGGCGAGGCGGAGTCGGCGTTGAAGGCGGCGCAGGAGGCGGGCGGCGGGCGCTGCGCCACCGGGCGACCGGACGGAGCGATCCATGCGTAGCTTCGCCGAGGATCGCGTCGGCGCGGTCTGCATCCTCAAGGTCGATCAGCCGATCGACCGGGACCACGCCTCCGAGATCGAGGAGTGGGCCGACGACAAGCTCGCCGGCGGCGACCGGTTCCTGCTGCTGAACTGCCTCCGCTCGACCTGCTTCGACTCGATCGGCCTCGAGGCGATGCTGTCGATCACCCGTCAGGCCGCCTCGCAGGGGGCGCGCTTCGCGCTGACCCACCTGAACGAGAACCTCGCGACCACCCTGCGCGTGACGCGGCTCGAGAAGGCGATCGAGCACTACCTGACGGTCGAGGACGCGGTGCGTGCGCTGCGCGGGAGGGGGGCGTGAGTCCCGCCGTGAAGACCCCGGCGCCGCTCGGCCGCGTGCTGGTCGAGCTGCGGAAGATCACCGAGGCGCAGCTCGAGGAGGCGCTCCAGGAGCAGGCGCGGACCGGCGGCGAGCGGCTCGGCGAGATCCTCCTCCGGCAGGATCTCGTGACCGAGGACGACCTCCTCGAGTGCCTCGCCTCGCAGTACTCGCTCCCGATGGTGAAGCTGAACCGCTTCCTCGTCGACCACGCGATCTTCGACGTCTTCCCCCAGAGATTCCTGGAGAAGAACGTCGTCTGCCCGATGTTCCGGGTGGAGGACACGACGACGGTCGCGATCTCCGACCCGACGAACATCTTCGTCCTCGACGAGATCCGGCGGCTCGTCGGGGGGCGGGTGCAGGAGGTGCTCGCGACCGCGTCGAACATCCAGGACGCGATCCGGAACCGCGCCGACATCAACGACGCGTTCGGGATCGACGACATCGTCGACGAGGTCGAGGACAAGGACGTCCAGATCGTCGAGGAGCGCTCGGACGACCTCGACAACATCGCCGAGGTGAGCGAGCTGTCGCCGGTCGTGCGGCTCGTCAACTTCGTCATCTTCAAGGCGATCCAGGAGAGCGCGAGCGACATCCACATCGAGGTCGACGAGGCGGAGCTGCGGGTCCGTCACCGCGTCGACGGCGTCCTCCACCAGGTGATGACGCCGCCGCGGTCCCTGCACGCCGCGGTCGTCTCCCGCATCAAGGTCATGGCGAACCTCGACATCTCCGAGCGGCGGCTCCCGCAGGACGGGCGGGTGCGGGTCGTGTTCGAGCGGCGGCCGGTCGACCTGCGCGTCTCGACCCTCCCGTGCGCGAACGGCGAGAAGGTCGTCATCCGGATCCTCGACAAGGATTCGATGATGCTCGACCTGGAGGCGATCGGCGTGGGGCGGGAGATGCTGGAGGTGCTCGACCAGCAGATCCGGCGGCCGAACGGGATGATCCTCGTCACCGGCCCGACCGGGAGCGGCAAGAGCACCACGCTCTACTCGGTCCTGCAGCGGATCAAGGCGCCCGGGCTGAACCTCTGCACCGTCGAGGACCCGGTCGAGTTCAACGTCAAGGGCGTCAACCAGGTGCAGGCGAACGCGAAGATCGGCCTGACGTTCGCCAACGCGCTCCGCTCGCTCCTCCGGCAGGACCCCGACGTGATCATGGTCGGCGAGATCCGCGACAAGGAGACCGCGGCGATGGCGGTGCAGGCGTCGCTCACCGGCCACCTCGTCCTCTCGACCCTCCACACGAACGACGCCCCGTCGGCGATCACGCGGCTCGTCAACATGGAGATCGAGCCGTACCTCCTGGGCGCCTCGCTGCAGGGCGTCCTCGCCCAGCGCCTGGTCCGGAAGATCTGCTCGGAGTGTCGGGAGGCGTCGCCGGCGACCGCGCGAGCCGGGGAACGGCTCAAGCGGATGGGGTTCGATGTCGAAAGATTGTACAGAGGTGCGGGCTGCGGAAGCTGCCGGGACACCGGCTACGCCGGGCGGATCGGGATCTTCGAGCTCCTCACCTTCGACGACGAACTCCGCGACCTGGTGGTCGGCGGGGGGGATCTCCAGTCGATCCGCCGACACGCGGCGAAGCAGGGGATCCGGCGTCTGCTGGACGACGGAATCGCGAAGACACACGAAGGGATCACCTCCGCGGACGAGGTGCTGAGAGTCACCGAATGAACCCACGGGCCGCGACACCTCCGAGGGCGCCCGGACGACGGTCGCCGTCGTCGGGGCTCGACCGGATGTCCGCCCACCGCGAGGGGGCGCGCCTCCTCGCGCAGCGCGAGTCCGCGATCCCGACCCTCGCCGACGCGGAGGCCCGCCCGGGCCCGATCCGCCCCCGGGACAAGCTGTTCTTCTTCGCGCAGCTCTCGGTGATGATCCAGGCCGGCGTGCCGATCGCCGTCGCCCTCGACGGCATCACGCGGCAGTGCGAGCGCGAGAAGCTGAAGACCGTCCTCCAGGAGATCCTGGAGAAGGTCGAGGCGGGCCAGTCGTTCTCGAGCGCGCTGATGGCGTACCCGGGCGTCTTCCCGTCCGCCGCCTGCCACCTCGTCCGCGCGGGGGAGACCTCCGGCGACCTGGGCGGGATGCTCGGCCGGATCAACGGCCTCCTCGAGCGCGACTACGAGATGAAGAAGAAGCTGAAGGGCGCGCTCACCTACCCGGTGGTGATGGTCCTGATGGCGATCTCGACCGTCGTCGCGCTGTTCACGTTCATCCTCCCGAAGTTCCGGACGCTCTACGCCGGGAAGGAGGACGCGCTCCCCGCCACGACGACGGCCCTCCTGGTCACCGGCGACTTCGTCACGGCGCACGCGGTCGAGATCCTCGGCGGTCTCGGCGCGGTGGTCGTCGGCACCGTGGTCTGGCTCCGGACGCCCGGCGGACGCTCGTTCTTCGACACGTTCGTCCTGGCGATCCCGATCCTCGGCACCGTGGTCCGGAAGTTCTCGCTGGCGCGCTCGGTCCGGACGATGGGGGCGCTGCTCGCCTCGGGCGTCCCGGTCCTCCAGGCCCTGGAGCTGGCGCGCGACCTCTCCTCGAACCAGCGGCTCGGCGAGGCGTGGGAGTACGTGCGGGAGCGGGTCGCGCAGGGCGGCCGCCTGCAGGATGGGATGATGGGGCAGCCGTGGTTCCCGGGGACGCTGGTGCAGATGACGGCGGTCGGCGAGTCGGGCGGGATCCTCGACTCGGTCCTCGTGAAGGTCGGCGAGTTCTACGACCAGGAGG
>JAUIEL010000428.1 GCA_030428825.1 bacterium | reverse complement strand
CGAGTTCGACGCCCTCGACGGCGGACTCCGGGAGGTCGTCGATCGCCGTGGTCCACGCCGCCAGTCCGGCCGGGTCGACGCCCGCCGCCGCGGCGCGCGCGACGACCGCGCCCCGGAGGCGTCCCCGCGCGACGGCGAGCCGCGCGCTCGGCGCCTCCCCCGCCTCGAACAGCGCCTCCGCCCCGTCGAGGATCCCCGCGTCGCGGACGGCGCGCGCGGCCCGCACCAGCCGTTCGATCTCGACGACCGCGGCGCCGAACCCTCGCGCCGCCGCCCCGCGCGCCGCGTCCCGTCCGTCCACCTGCGCCCGCGCGAGCGCGCGTCCCGTCGCCCGGTCGTCCTCGAGCGTCTCGAACCGGACCTGCGCGTACGTCGCCCCCTCCGCGAACCCGGCGAGGGCGTAGAAGTCGCGCGCGGAGATCGCGTCGAACTTGTGGTCGTGGCACCGCGCGCAGGCGACGGAGAGGCCGAGGAATCCGCGGGAGAGCGCGTCGATCCGCCCGGCGACGCGCTCCATCCGGTCGGCCCGCGTCGAGACCGGAGAGTGGACCTCCTCGCCGAGGAGCCAGAAGCCGGTGCCGAGGATCGACTCGTCGAACCCCTCGGTCGGGTGGAGTCGCGGCGGGTCGATCAGGTCGCCGGCGATCTGCTCGCGGAGGAACCGGTCGAACGGCACGTCCGCCGCGATCGCCCGGATCACCCAGTCGCGGTACTGCCACGCGTTCGGGAGCGGGAAGTCGTACTCGTGCCCTCGGGTCTCCGCGTACCCGACCAGGTCGAGCCAGTGCCGCGCCCACCGCTCGGCGAAGGCGGGGGACGCGAGCAGCCGGTCGACGACGCGCTCGTCCGCGCCGTCGGACCGATCGCCGACGAACGCGGCGACCTCGGACGGCGTCGGCGGCAGGCCGGTCAAGTCGAACGTCACGCGCCGCAGCCACTCGCGCCTCGTCGCCTCCGACGCCGGCCGCAGGCCCGCGGCCTCCAGTCGGGCGAGGACGAACGCGTCGATCGGGCTCCGCCCCCACGCGCGGTCCGCCACGGCGGGGACCTCCGGGTCGGCGAGCGGCCGGAACGCCCAGTGCGCCTTCCGCGCCTCGAGGTCGAAGCCGGCCGGGACGGCGGCCTCCTCGGCGTCGTCGGGACCGGGGGCGCCGGCCCGGACCCAGTCCTCCAGGAGGCGGACCTCGTCCGCGTCGAGCGAGCCGCGCGGCGGCATGGCGAGGTCCTCGTCGAGCCGCCGGACGGCGCGGACCAACGGGCTCGCGTCGGGGTCGCCGGGGACGACGGCCGGACCGCGCTCGCCGCCCGCGAGGATCGCGGCGCGCGAGTCGAGCCGCAGCCCCGAGCGCTGACGCCGCTCGCCGTGGCACTTCACGCACCGCTCGGCCAGGAGCGGCCGGATGTCGCGCTCGAACCAGGCGACGCCGTCCGCCTCTCCCGCGGGCGCGGCCGGCGCGCCGAGCGCGAGCCCGAGGAGCGTCCGGAGCACGAGACGAGGGGCGCGTCGCACCATGCGGAGGATGATACCGGCCCGGGCCGCCGCGCGAACCGGCAGCGAATCGCGACACCCCGCCCGCGCGCTCGCCGCGTCCCGCTGCGATCCCGCGCGAGCCCTCCCCGGGCCCCGATCGCCGGAAGCCGTTGTCCGAACGCTCGCTGCGACGATCCGCACGGTTCGGCACGCCGCTTGTTCAAGCCCCGGCGAACCCGAACCGACCCCGAAAGGACCGAACTCCGATGCGCCGACTCCACGCCGTCCTCTGCTCCTCCCTCGCCTTCGCCGCCGCCGCCCCGGTCGGACACGCTCAATACGAGCTGAGCTTCACGACCCTCGGCGTGGAGAACACGCTCTCGGGGAGCAGCGGCTCGAGCCTCGGCACGATCACCCCGGAGGACATCGCGATCGTCGGCCCGCAGACCGGCGTCTACTCGGCGGAGACGCTGCTCGACCACCTGAACCTGAACACGCTCGCCGGCGACGGCGACGGCGACGCCTTCTACTACGAGGCGCCGCTCGCCGGCCGGATCGACGCGCTCGAGGTCTGCGGCGCGTCCGCCGACTTCACCGCCCGCGACGTCTTCTTCTCCACCAAGCTGCCGCTCCCGTGCGCCTCCGGCGGCGTCATCGAACCGGGCGACGTGTCGGGGATCCGCATCGGCGCCGGCGCCAACCCGATGATCGACGACCTCCAGATCCGGACCGCCCTCGGCATCAGCCCGAACATCCTCTCGTTCGACGTCGACGCCGTCGCGCGCGACCCGTCCGGAGCGCTCTTCCTCTCGTTCGAGCAGGACGTTCCGATCCTCTGGGGGACCCAGATGCTGTTCGACGGCGGCATCGCGGTGATCCCGGCCTCCGCGCTGACGTGGGCCGACTGCATGGTCACCGCCGTCCTCCCGGACGCGGGGTTCATCGCCGCGAACGAGAACCTGATCAACACGATGGTCGTGAACGCGAGCGTCGCCGACAACGTCGGGAACTTCATCCAGGTCGTCTTCGACGTCGACGGCCTCGAGCTCGACCCGAACGGCGGCACGTTCACGTCCGGCTCGGGCACCTTCCCGAACCTGATCTTCTCCGGCGAGTACCTGACCGGCGGCGGCATCCTCTCGACGGCGGCCGGCGGCTCGATCGCGACGATCAACGGCATCCCGATGGCGACCGCCTTCGGCTGGGGCGCCACCGACGGCACGCAGGTCGGCCTCGCCCCCGGCGGCGTCGGCAGCCTCGACGGGCTGGCGCTCACCCAGCCGACGTGCCGGTTCGTCATGGACTCGTCGACGCCGTTCATCCCGACGCCCGGCCCGCTGAACCTCGCCGCCGGCGGCGCGGACCCGGGCGAGCTGGTCTACGTCTACGCCCGCATCTACGGCGTCGACGTCCCGGGCGGGTTCCAGCCTTCGGTCCCCGCGGCGAACCCGTGCTTCCCCGAGTGGTACCTCTGGAACACGTACCTCTTCTCGCTGCCGGCCGACGCGCTCGGGATCGTCGACGTCACCCTCCCGTACGGCGGCGGCGTGCCGGCGGGGAACAACGTCGTCTTCCAGGCGCTGACGAACAAGACCGCGGGCTGGTCGCTGAGCGCGCCGATCACGCTGCAGTTCTGAGAGGGGGACCGGCGCGGAGTCGCGGCGGCGGGTCGGTCAGGCGCCGGCCACGCCGCCGCACTTCGTGCAGACCGCCTCGCCCGCGGCGCGCGCGGCGACGCAGCAGGGGTGGTCGCACTCGCGGCCGGCCGACGCCGCGGCCGCGCAGCACGGCGCCGGAGTGGCCGCCGCCGGGGCGGGAGCGTCCGGGGGGCCGCCGATGTCCGCCGCCGCCAGCGCCGCGGCGAGGTCGCCGAACTCGACGCGGAGGGCCGGCCGCGCCGCGCGGAGCGCCTCGACCGCGTCCTCGGTCGCCTCGCTCCCCCAGAGGTAGACCTTCTCCAGAGCCGGCGCGTCGGCGAGCCGCGCGACGCCGTCGTCGGTCACCCGGGTCTCGTACAGGTTGACCACGACGAGCGCGGGGTGACCGGCCAGCGCGCCCGCCGTCACGTCCCCGACCGCGGTCCCCGAGAGGTCGAGGCGCGCGAGCCGCGGGAAGCGCGCGACGAACGGCGCGACCCCGGCGTCGGTCACCTCCGTCCGGTCGAGCCGCGCCGCGACCAGCACCTCCTCCAATCCGGCGAGCGACTCGAGCGCCTCGTCCCCGACCGCGGCCCGGGAGAAGGAGACCTCGACGTCGCCCGAGTCGAGCCCGACCCGCTGGCCACGCCCGCCGGCCGCGGCGACGGCGGCGAGCGCGCGCGTCACGCCGTCCCCGAGGTCGGGCGAGGGGGGAGAGATCGACGCCTCCTCGTCGCCCGGTGGGGCCCCGTCGGTGTCGTCGTCGTCTTCCGTCCCGTCCGCTCCGGCGCCGTCCTCCTCGCCGCCCGAGCCCTGCGGCTCGTCGCCCGGCTCCGCGGACGCGCCGGCGGCCGTGTCGTGCGCGGCGCCCGCCTCGATCCATCGGCGGATCACGTCCTGCTCGTC
Source organism: bacterium (assembly GCA_030428825.1). Taxonomy (GTDB): domain Bacteria; phylum Planctomycetota; class B15-G4; order B15-G4; family JADJEK01; genus JAUIEL01. The sequence goes on along the minus strand of JAUIEL010000428.1, from coordinate 2,263 downwards.
GGCGGTCAGGGGTTCCCCCTTCGCCGGCATCAGGTCCGGATCGTCCGCCGGGAGCGAGACGAGCTCGAAGAGGTAGCTCCCCTCGGCGTCGCCGGCCGCGATCACGCCGACCTCCGGGTGGAGCGCCTCGTCGAGCCGGTCGAGCCTGAGCCCCGCCTTCCGCTTGTCCGGACCGTGGCACTCCACGCAGCGCGCCTCGAAGATCGCGCGGACCTCGTCCCGCCAGAGGGCGAGCCCGCCGTCGTCCGGCGCGGCCGCGGGAACCGGCGGGGGGACCGCCGTGTCCGTCGGCTCGGCCGGGGTCTCGTCGATCGTCGCCTCGGTCCCCGCGCCCGTCGCGTCCGCGTCGGGCGCGGGAGGCGGCGCGGCGACCGGCCGCGGCGCCTTGCCGAGCACCTCCGTCAGGTAGTCCTTCCCGAAGACGAGCGTCCCGCCGAGGTGGCCGGTCGGGAGGACGAGGAGCGCGGCGAGGAGGAGCGTGACCCGGTACGGCACCGCCGCGCCCGCCCAGCCGAACCGCTGCATCGTCGCGAACAGGAAGGCGACGAGCGCGGCCGACGCGGTCCCGACGCCGAGCCAGCGGTGGTTCGTGAGCGTCGACGCGAGGGAGCGCCCGTGCGGCTCGAGCGCCGCGTTCAGCCAGCCGGTGAGCGCGGCGAGGAGGCCGGCGGCGGCGGCGATCGCGAGGCAGGCGTACGCCCCGCGCGCGGGCTTCTCCCGCCCCTTCCGCCGCAGCATCTCGAGGAGCGCGGCGACGACCAGGAGCGCGATCGGGAAGTGCACCAGCATCGGGTGCAGGCGGCCGGCGAACCGGAGGATGTCGAACGGGACGCCCCCGTCGCGCAGCAGGGCGACGACGGCGTCTTCGTGGAGCGGAGGGAGGTCGGGGTTCATCGCCGAGAGCGTAGCGGAATCGGCGCCGACCGGCGGCGAAACGCTTCAGCGGAGCGCGAACACGAACGTCACGCGGGTCCCGCGCTCGGGGCAGGTCGCCCCGTTGATGTCGTAGAGGTACGCCTCCGACCCCTCGGCGCTGTTCATGTCGAACAGGCAGTTCCCGAAGCCGCTCAGATAGAGCGAGACGAGGTTCCCCTCGACGTCGGCCATGAACCGCTCCTCCTTCTCGGTGCCGACGAGGACCCGCTGGAACCGCGACCCGACGTACACGAAGCCGCGCCGGGGGAGCGCCTCGCCGTTGGTGACGTACCGGATCAGGTCCTCGATCGGCCGCCGGACGACCTCCCCCTCCGCGTCGGTCCAGCGGACCGAGATGTCGACCACCCTCCCTTCCGGCGGGAGGACGTCGAACTCCCGCTCCTCGCCCGAGATGATCCGCTCGACCGGCGGCGGCGGGTCCTTCTTGACGTACCGGACCGTCTTGCCGGGCGTCAGCCCGAGCGCGAGGAACGCCGCGTTCAGCTTCGACCCGGTGCACCGGACGAGGCCGAGCGACTCGTGCGTGAACCCCCCCTCCGACACGATCAGGTACTCGATCGGGTAGCCGGCGTTCATCCGGTCGAGCAGGACGACCCCTTCGACCAGCACCTCCTCCGCCTCGAAGTCGACCCGGACCCCCTCGCGCGCCAGCTCGTCCACCAACGCGTGGATCGGATCCGGCGCCGACGCCGGCACCGGCAGCGCCTTCACCTCCGCCGCCGGCGGCGCGATGTCGTTCTCCGGCGGCCGCTCCTGCGCCACCGCCCCGAGCGACAAGGCGGCGACGAACCAGAGGATTCGAGACGGACGGACCATGGTCGACCTCCTAGAGAGCGGCGCCTCCCGAAACGTACGAAACCGGGCCCCGGTTCACTCGAACCGTCCCGGTTTCGCCCGAACGCAGCCCTCCGCGGCAGCGCCCTCTCGTTGCTCTCCCCTGCTCTCCCTTGCTCTCGTTGCTCTCCTACTCGTCCTTCGCCGCGGGGACCGGCTCGTCCGGCAGCTCGTCGCCGGAGGAGGCCGTGAACGTCAGCTTCGAGTCCTCGACCGTGACGAGGATGTGGTTCCCGTCCTCGTACTCGTTCCGGAGGATCGACTCGGAGAGCGGGTCCTCGAGCATGCGCTCGATCGCGCGGCGGAGCGGACGGGCCCCGAAGTCGAGGTTCGTCCCCTTGCCGATGATGAGCTGCCGCGCCTCCTCGGTCAGGACGAGCTTCAGCTTCTTCTCCTCGATCCGCTCCAGCAGGTCGCGCAGCTGGATGTCGAGGATCTGCTGCATGTCCTCGCTGGTGAGCGGCTCGAAGACGATCACCTCGTCGAGTCGGTT
>JAUIEL010000427.1 GCA_030428825.1 bacterium | reverse complement strand
GCGCGGGCTCGACGTCCATCTCCTGTTCACCGAGAAGCGGCTCGAGCGTCCCCAGTTCGAGACGACGACCGGCGCCTACGACGGGCTCCCGTTCCACGAGATCGTCTACAACCGGAAGTTCTTCGACGTCTCCGACCTGTACGACGACCCGCGCATGGAGGCGCCGATCGGCGCCGTGCTCGACGAGGTCCGCCCCGACGTGGTCCATGTCCAGTCGCTCGTCTACCTCGGCCTCTCGCTGGCGCGGGCCGCCGCGGCGCGCGCGCTGCCGCTCGTGATGACGCTGCACGAGTACTTCCTCCTCTGCCCGCGCGGGGGGCTCCTCCTGAACCTCGACGGCGGGCTCTGCGATCCGGTCGAGCCCGCGGTCTGCGCGCGGTGCATCGAGCCGTACCCGATGGAGGAGGCGCGCTACCCGGACGCGCCCGGGGCGGGGCACGACGGCCTCGGCCGGCTCCGGTTCTTCGCCCGCTCGATCGAGGTGCGGACCCGCCGGATGCTCGAGGGGGTGGCGCCGGTCGACCGCTTCGTCGCGCCGTCCCGGTTCCTCGCCGAGCGGTTGGTGCGGGACGGCCTCGACCGGGCGAAGGTCGTCCACGCCGACTACGGGTTCCCGCCGGTCCGGCCGCCGCCGCGCGTCGAACGGGCGCCGGGCGCGCCGCTTCGGCTCGGCTATCTCGGCACGCTCTCCGACTACAAGGGGGTCCACGTCGCGGTCGAGGCGTTCGAGCGGCTCGCGCCGGGGACGGCGACGCTGCGGGTGAAGGGGGAGCCGAGCTGGTTCCCCGACTACACGGGGCCGCTCCTCGAGCGCGCGGCGGCGATCGAGGGGGTCCGGTTCGAGGGGGCGCTGCCGGCGGGGGAGGCGCCGTCGTTCCTGGCGGAGATCGACGCGCTGATCGTCCCGTCGCTCTGGTTCGAGAACTCCCCGCTGACGATCCACGAGGCGTTCCAGTGCGGCGTGCCGGTCCTCGCGACCGACCTCGGCGGGATGGCCGAGCTGCTCGAGCCCGGCGGGGGACTGACGTTCCGGAGGGGGGACGCCGACGACCTGGCGCGGCTCGTCCGACGCCTCGTCGACGAGCCGGACCTCCTCCCGGCCCTCCGCGCCTCCGTCCCGGCGGTGAAAACGATCGAGGAGAACGCCCGGGAGACGGAGGTCCTCTATCGTGAGGTCCTCGAGGCCCGTCGAGACGCCTGACCTCCCGTGCGCATCCTCTTCGTCACCGCGTCGTTCCTCCCCGAGAGCATCGGTGGCGTGGAGCTCCACGTCCGGGGGCTCGCGCACGCCTACCGCGCCCTCGGCCACGAGGTGCTCGTCTTCTGCCGCGGCGGGTTCCCGGACCGGCCCGAGTTCGACCTCGAGCGGTACGAGACGGAGGGGATCCCGGTCGCGCGGCTGAACTACCTCTTCTCCGACTGCGTCGACTTCGAGACCGTCTATCGGAACCCCCGCATCCGCGCCCGCTTCGAGGAGGTGGCGGCGGAGTTCGCGCCGGACGTCGTCCACGTCCACCACCTGACCTGCCTGTCGACCGACCTCGTCGACGCGGCGAAGGAGGCGGGGGCGCGGGTCGTCGTGACGCTCCACGACTTCTGGATGGGCTGCCCGCGCGGCCAGCGGATGACGCCCGAGCTCGAGCTCTGCGCCGACGTGGACGTCGAGCGGTGCGCCGACTGCGTCCCGCGGATGTGGGGCGGCTGGTTCGGACGGGGGCGCGACGGCGAGGCGTACGAGCCGGCGGCGTCCCGGGCGCGGGACGTGGCGCAGCTCGAGCGGTACCACGCCTGGATCCGCGCCCTCCTCGGCCGCGCCGACGCCGTCGTGACGCCGTCCCGTTCGTCGCGGGCGCTGTTCGACCGCCAGGGGATCCCCGCGTCGTCGATCACGGTGGTCGAGAACGGGATCGACCACGCCGCCCTCGCCGCGGTCGCCGCGTCGCGGACCGCGCGGCCGCCGGACGCGCCGTTCCGGTTCGGGTTCATCGGCTCGGTCCTCCCGACGAAGGGGGTCCACGTCCTCGTCGACGCGTTCGCGCGGCTCGCTCGCGACGACGTCCGTCTCGACGTCCACGGCGAGTTCCTGCCGTGGCACGAGGTGACCGACTACGAGGCGCGGGTCCGGGCGCTCGCCGCGCCGCTCGGCGACCGCGTGACCCTGCACGGGCGGTACGGGCCGGGCGACCTCCCGTCGATCCTCTCGCGCCTCGACGCCCTCGTCGTGCCGTCGCTCTGGTTCGAAGCGTTCTGCCTCACCCTGCGCGAGGGGTTCCTCGCCGGGGTCCCGGTGATCGCGTCCGACCTCGGCGCGATGGCGGAGGGGATCGAGGACGGCGCGACCGGGCTGCTGTTCCGCCCCGGCGATCCGGCCGACCTGGCGCGGGCGATGGCGGCGCTCGTCGACGACGCGGCGCTCCGCGACCGGCTCGTCCGGTCCGAGAAGCGGGTCCGGACGGTCGAGGAGAACGCGTCGGACCTCCTCCGGCTGTACGGAGGGGAGGGGGCCGGCCGGTGAGGGTCGCGTTCGTCACGCACCAGTTCCCGCCCCGCTATACGACCGGCACCGAGCTGTACGCGGCGCGCCTCGCGCGGCGGCTCCGGGACGACCTCGGCCACGAGGTCGCGATCCACACGTACGAGCCGTCGCTCCACGGCGGGGCGGACCTCGAACGCGAGGCGACCGACACGTGGGGCGGCCTGTCGGTGACCCGGGTGGCGGTCGCGCCCGAGCTCGCCGCGAACCCGCTCCTCTCCGCGTCGTACGACGTCCGGATCGGGAAGCGGTTCGCCCGGACGCTCGAGCGGTTCCGTCCCGACGTCGTCCACGTCTTCCACGCCGCGTTCCACGGCGCGTCGGTCGTCGAGGAGGCGTTCCTCGCCGGCGTGCCGGTCGTCTGGAACCTCATGGACTTCTGGCTCCTCTGTCCGACGGTCCAGCTCGTCCGCCGCCCGTCGATGGCGTCGTGCGACGGCCCGGAGACGTTCGCCTGCCTCGACTGCCTCGCGGCGGACGACGCGACGGCCGAGGCGCTGAGGGAGTGGACGCGGAGCGACGGGTTCGATCCCTGGCTCCCCGACGGGCCGGTCACGGGGGCGGGGTGGAACCAGCCCGGCCCGCACGCCCAGCTCGCGGCGCTCGCCGGCCGGCCTGCGTTCCTGCGCGAGCTCGCGCTCCGGTGCGCGGCGCGGCTCGTGGCGCCGTCCGTCGCCCTGCGGGACGTCTTCGTCGGGCTCGGCTACCCCGAGGAGCGTCTGTCGCTCGTGCCGTACGGCGTCGACCCGTCCCCGGTCGCGCGCGCGCCGCGGACCGACGGCGCCCCGCTCCGGGTCGGGTTCCTCGGCAGCCTGAACCCGCCGAAGGGGGCCCGCGTCCTCGTCGAGGCGGCGGCGGGGCTCGAGGCGCCGGTGCGCGTCGACCTGTTCGGCGACGACCGGATGTTCCCGACGTACGCGGCGGAGCTGCGCGAGGCGGCGGGGCACGACCGGCGCGTGCGGCTGCGGGGGAGGCTCGCGCCGGACGACGTCCCCGCGGCGCTGGCGGCGCTCGACGTCCTGGTCGTGCCGTCGCTCTGGCGCGAGAACACGCCGTTCGTCGTCCTCGAGGCGCGGGCGGCGGGGGTCGTGGTCGTCGGGTCGGACGGGGCGGGGATCGCCGAGCTCGTCCGGGACGGCGAGGACGGCCTCCTCTTCCCGCCCGGCGACGTCGCCGCGCTCCGGTCGCACCTCCGCTCGCTCGCCGGGGACGCGGAGCTCCTCGCGCGGCTCTCCCGGGCCGCGCCGCCGCCGAGGAGTCTCCTGGACAACGCCCGCGACTTCGCTCGGATGTACGCGGAGGTGGCGGCCGGTGCGTGACGAGCGGGCGGAGAGCGACGGCGGCCGGGACGGGGCCGACGAGCGGCGGCGCGTGCTCGAGCGGCACGTCGACCACCTGCTCGGCCAGCTCCACCACCAGGTGACGCTCCTCGAGGCGGCGCGGCGCGAGCGCGAGGGGCTCGCCGCGCGGGTCGCCGGACTCGAGGAGGCGGCCGCCGCGCTCGACGAGGCGCGGTCGCGGGTCGCCTCCCTTCGCGAGGAGACGATCGGGCTCCGCGAGGTCGAGGTCGCGCTCCGGCGGCGCGTCGACGAGCTCGAGATCGAGGAACGTCGCAAGGAGGCGCACATCGAACGGCTCGAGCGCGAGCTCGACCGACACCGGAATCGGCCGCACCGGAGGCTCCTCCGCGCGCTGCGGTCGAGGCTCGGCCGGCGCGAGGCGGACGGTCGACCGCGCGCCGCCGCCCCGCCCGACCCCTCCGCCCCCCGAGAGTGACGACCCCGCGCCGATGCCCACCGTCCCCGTGACCGTCGTCCTCCCCACGCTCGACGGCGGCGCGCTCTTCACCCGCGCGCTCGCCGCCCTCGTCGCGCTCGACCCCGCGCCCCAGCGGGTCCTCGTGCTCGACTCCGAGTCGACCGACGGGACGCCGGAGCGGGCGCGCGAGGCGGGCCTCGAGGTGGAGACCGTCCGGCGGGCGGAGTTCGACCACGGCGGGACGCGGATGCGCGGCGCCGAGGCGGCGACGACGCCGCTGGTGGCGTTCCTCTCCCAGGACGCGATCCCGGCGCGGGACTACCTCGGCCCGCTGGCGGCGGCGTTCGACGACGAGGGCGTCGCCGGGGCGACCGCGCGGATCGTCCCGCACGACGACTCGTCGCCGCTGGCGCGCCGGACCGTCCTCGCGCAGTGGCCGGCCGGGGAGGAGCGGGTCGTCGTCGGCGGGGACGCGGCGGCGTTCGCGGCGCTCGACGGTCCGGGGCGGCGCGCGCTCTGCCGGTTCGACGACGTCGCCTCGATGGCGCGCCGGTCGGTCCTCCTCGACCTGCCGTTCCCGCGGACGATGATGGGGGAGGACGCCGCGTTCGCCGAGCAGGTCCTCGCCGCCGGGCACCGCCTCGTGTTCGAGCCGCGCGCCGTCGTCCGCCACGCGCACGAGTACGGACCGCTCTCCGCGTTCCGACGGTACCGCGACGACGCCCGCTGGGCGCGGGAGCGGTACGGCGAGCGGATCCGGCGGACGCCGGTCGACGTGGCGCGGGGGATCGCGTTCGAGGTCCGCGAGGACTGGCGCGCCCTCCGCGCGGAGGGGGAGCTCGGCGCGTTCTGGCGCTCGCCGCTCCTCCGGGCCGGCCAGGTGCTCGGGCAGTGGTGGGGATCGGTCGCGGGAGGGGGGCGGTGAAGGTCTCGATCGTCATCCCGACCTGGAACGGCGAGGACGAGGTCGGCGAGTGCCTCGACGGGATCTTCCGGCAGGAGGTCGACTTCCCGTTCGACGTCCTCTGCATCGACTCGTCGTCGACCGATCGGACGCGCGAGGTGATCGCCCGCTACCCGGTCCGGCTGCTGGTGATCCCGCAGGGGGAGTTCGACCACGGCGACACCCGGAACCTCGGGGCGCTCGCGACGGACGGCGATCGGATCGTCTTCCTGGTCCAGGACGCGTACCCCGAGCGGGACGACTGGCTCCGGACGCTCGTCGGGAACCTCGACGACGAGCGGGTCGCCGGCGCGTTCTCCCGCGTCGTGCCGCGGCCGACCGCCGGTCCGCTGGTGAAGCGCGGCGTCCGGGGGGACCTGAACTTCCGGACCGAACGGGAGGAGCGCCGGATCCTCGACCGGGCGGAGTACGACGCGCTCGACCCGCTGCAGCGGCGGATCTTCTGCAACTTCAACGACGTCGCCTCCTGCCTGCGGCGGGACGTCTGGCGGAAGCTCCCGTACCCGCGCCTGCAGTTCGGCGAGGACCTCCTGTGGGGGAAGGGGGCGATCGAGGCCGGCCACACGATCGTCTTCGACCCGGCCGCGCCGGTCGTCCACTCGCACGAGTACGACGCCCGGACGCTCCGGTCGCGGACCCGGATCGACGGCTGGGTGAACCGCGCCTACCTCGACCGCATCTGCGTCGCGCGCTGGCCCGACGTCTGGACGATGACGAGGCGGGCGGCGGCGGAGGACCGGGCGTTCCTGCGGGAGGAGGGGGTGCCGACCCTCGAGCGGTGGAAGCTGTCGCTCCTCTCGTACCGCTTCCACTTCCTCGAGTTCCAGGGGGCGTACGAGGGCGGACTGACCGAGGACCGGCTGCGGGCGCCGGCGCTCGTGCCGGAGGAGCGGCTGAAGGTCCTCCTCGTCGTCCACGGGTTCCCGCCGGAGAGCGTGGCCGGGACCGAGGTCCTGACGCTCGCGCTGGCGCGGGCGCTCGCCGCGCGCGGGCACGAGGTCGTCGTCGTCCACCGGACCGGCGACCCGG
>JAUIEL010000426.1 GCA_030428825.1 bacterium | reverse complement strand
AAGATCGCCTGGAAGTCGTTCGCGTACCGCGTGGCGAGCCACTCGCGCACGACGTCGTTCGGCACGCCGAGCGTGAAGATGCCGCGCGAGAAGTCGAGCGGACGCGCCTGACGCAACCAGAGCTGGGACGCGGCGGAGCCTCGCTCGACCTCGAACTCGGTCTTCACCTCGCGCCAGAGGTCACGCGCCAGCACGTTCATCCGCACCCCCTCACCGGCGGACCGTCTCCGATCCGCGATTGTCACCGGAGCCGCGGGCCACCACTCCCGCGATCTCTCCGCCGCCGATCGGCACCGCACGGCGCCCGACGGCCTCGGGCGCTCTCACGCCCGGCTCACCGCTCGGCCGCCAACCGTTCGGCCAGCTCTTCGGCGCCGGGGACGTCCGACCACAGACGCTTCGCGTGCTGCAGGTCGCGGCGAGCGGACGCGGCATCGCCCGCGTCGAGTTCGATCTCCGCGATCTCGACGAGCAGCTCGGCCTGCGCCCGGTCGTCGGTGCCGCCCTCGGCGCCGGCGCGCGGATCGTAGCCCGGCTCCAGACGGGGGTCAACGAGCAGCGCCGTGCGGAGCGAGTCGACCGCCTCCGCCAGCCGCCCGGAGTCCCTCAGGACGCGCGCCTTGCGCACGTGGACGTCGCGGATGAAAGGATCGATCTCCTCCGCCTCGTCGAGGAATCGGATCGCGTCGTCGACCCGCTCCTGCGCCGCGAGCCACGTCGCCAGCTCGATGCGCGCCTCGATCGCCGCCTCCGCGCGGACGACGAACTCCTCGAGGTGCTTCATCGCCTCGACCGGCTCTCCCTCCGCCTCCATGATCTCCTTCGATCCGAGATACGGATTGCCGGGTCCGACGTCGTACGGGAAGCAGCGGCGCGCGATCTGCAGCGCCTCGTACGCCTGATCGAGGTCGTCGTCCGCCACGCGGAGCTTGGCGAGCTGCAGCGCGGCGTAGTACTCCTCGCCGCCGTTCTCGAACGCGCTCTCGAGATGTTCCCGCGCCAGGTCCGGACGCTTCCGGTCGAGCGCGCGCCGGGCGGCGAGGCGGAGCGCGCCCGCGTGCGTCGGGTCCCGCTTCAGCGCCTTGTCCAAATGCACGTCCGAATCGACCGTCTTGCCGGCCTGGTAGTACGCCCACGCGACCTCCGCCAGGAGGTCGACGTCGTCCTTCCGCTTCCGGAGCTCGCGGCGCATCTCGTTCCGCTTCTTCTGGCTCCAGTACGGCTGGACCTTCTTCCCCTCGAGCCGCGTCCGCCAGACCCAGTCCGCGAACTCCCGGTCGAGCTCCTCCGGCGACTTCTCGAACACGCGCTCGAGCGCGCCCGGCGTCTCGAGCCCGTCGCCGAACGCGTCGAGCAGCCCGAGCAGCGCGTCGAAGCCGTACGTCTCGTCGACGAAGTGGCAGAACAGCCCGCCCTGGTAGTACGCGAAGCCGATGCGCGGCCCGCGGAAGTACGCGTTGAACTCCCGCAGCGGCATCAGCTCGTCGTTCCGGTACGCGTGGTACAGCTCGAGCTCCTGGTCGCGGCCCCAGGTCGGCTTCGCGATCCGCTCCTCGTAGACCGACAGCCCCTCGGTCAGCCAGCGCGGGACGCGCGCGTTCGAGCGACCGATCGTGACGACGTGGGCCAGCTCATGCAGCGCGGTCCGTCGGTAGCAGAACGTGTGACGCGCCTCCGAGCGCGGCGAGACGAGCGTGACGAAGTTCCCGAAGCAGGCGCCGACCGCGCCGAGGCCGTAGAAGCCGACCGTCCGGACCGAGAAGTCCTCGTGCTTCGGCATCATCTCGACCAGCACGACCTCGTCCGGCTTCCAGCCGTACTTCTCGGTCAGGGTGACGTAGTCGTCTTCGAGCGCGGTGCGCAGACGCGGTCCGAGGATCGGGTTCTCGTCGACGTGCACCCGCAGGCGGAAGTGCTCGGTCTCGGAGTCGACGAACTCGCGGTCGAGCTTCTCGAGGATCAGCTCCATGTTGTTCCGCCAGGGGTGCGGGTACGGGTGCCCGTCGTACGAGGCCCGGAGCGCCTCGAGCCCCTCTTCCTCCCGTCCGGTGAAGCAGAGGTCGCGCCCGAGCGAGATGCGCGCGATGCCGTTCCCCGGGTCGACGTCGAGCGCGCGCCGGTGGAACGGCACGGCGTCGGCGAACCGCAGGTTGCGCGACAGCGCGTCGCCGACCACGCGGTACACCTCGCCGTACGTCGGGTCGACCTCGAGGATCCGCGTCACGACCTCCTCGTACTCGTCGGCGCGATCGAGCAGCCAGAGCGCCGCGGCGCGGTTCGCGAGGGGGGACTTCGCGACCGGGTTCACCTCGAGCGCGCGGTCGACGATCTCCAGCGCCTCGGTGTGCCGCCCGTCGAGCACCCGGAACCACGCCTTCACCCCGAGCGCGTCGACGCTGTTCGGGTTGATCGCGAGCGCCTCGTCGATCTCCTTCTCGGCGTCGTACGAGTCGTTGACATAAAGGTGCACGAGCGCGCGGCCGACCTTCGCCGCGACGAGCGACCCGTTCTGCTTCAACGCGTCCCGGTAGGTCGAGAACGCCCGCGGCGTGTCGCCGCTCAGGCTGTGCGCGAGACGGTAGAGGTCCCCCAGCTCGACCAGCACGTCGGTCGTCGGCCGCTCCTCCTTCTTGCGACGCCGCTCGGCGTGGACGCACGCCTGCGCGGCGAGCTCCCACTCCCCCACCGCGCGGTAGAGGCGCGACACCGAGAGGAGCCCGTCCGAGTCGAGCCGGTTCAGATCGACCGGCCCGAGCACGCCGTCGACGAAGGCGCGCGACTCCTCGTCGCGCCCCCGGTACTCGAGCACGCGCGCGACGGCGACCGCCGACCGCAGGTCGTCGGGCGCGGCGGCCCTCGCCTCGTGCGCGAGCCGCTCGGCCTCGTCGAGGCGGCCGCGCGCGAACGCGAGGTCGGCGCGGGCGAGGAGCGCGTCGGGAGGGCCACCCCCCTCGAGCTCGGCGAGCGCGGCGGCGAGCGCCTCCGCCTCCTCGAGTTCGCCCCGGGCGAGCTCGACGCGGAGGAGGAGGATCCGGGCCTCGGTCGCGCCGGGGACGTCGAGGAGCAGGTCGCGCAGCAGGTCGGCCGCCTTGTAGTAGCTCCCCTCGGCGTACTGCTTCCGCGCCAGCTCGAGCTCCTCGGCGATCTCGTCGCCGGCGGCGGCGCGTCCGAGCGCCGCGAGGAGGAAGAGGAGGAGACACGACCCGTGGATCCGCATGTTGACGTCCTCTCGTCGGAACCGGTCGTCCGAGCCGGCCCCGGCGGCGAGTCGAGCACAGGCCGCGAGGGGCCGCAACCCTCTCCGCCGCCGCGAGCGCGGACGGACCGCGGGCCGACCACGTCATCTGATAGACTCCGCCATCGCCACGGGGTAGACCCGTCTCGTTCCGACGGACGCCCCGCCCTCGGGAGGATCACGCCCCATGACCCGTTCGCGTTTCTCCGCCCTCGCCGTCGCCGCCGGCCTCGCCCTCGCCGTCGCCCCGCGGGCGTCGGCCGACCTCACGCTCTCCGAGACCGGCGCCGCCGTCCTCGGCAAGACGACCACCTTCACGATCACCGGGAACCCGGGCGACCAGTACCTGCTGGTGGTGTCGCTCGTGAACGCCGGGACGCTCCCCGCGCCGCACCAGCCGCCGTCGATCGACGTCGGCCTCGAGCTCGTGACGCTCTCGTTCACCATCCCCGGCTGGCTCGGCACGATCGGCCCCGGCGGCTCGGTCCAGCTCCCGCTGCCGTTCCCGCCCGACATCTCGCTGAACCCGCTGACGCTCCACTTCCAGGCGCTGCAGCACGACGGGGTGCTGTTCACGGGGAAGTCGAACCCGTGCACGCTCACGCCGAACCTGGCGTACATGAACGAGTCGACCCTCGGGAAGATGTCGGTCCGCCGGGCCGGCCACACGATGACCGAGCTGGCCGACGGCCGGTTCCTGATCATCGGCGGCGGCGCGGACGGCCTCGTCGCGTCGTACGGCCAGACCGAGATGGACCTGTACGACCCCTGCACCCAGAAGTTCACCAAGGTCGGCGACCTCGGCGTCGCCCGGACGTCGCACACCGCGACGTTGCTCCAGGACGGCCGAATCCTCGTGGTCGGCGGCGCGGAGGACGTCCTCGGCGAGCCGGTGAACTCGGCGGAGGTGATCGACCCGTCGAACAACTTCCAGTCGACCCCGGTCGCCAACACGATGGCGATGCCGCGCGCGCTGCACGGCGCGTCGCTCCTCCCCGACGGGCGGGTCCTGGTGACCGGCGGGACGTCCTCGTTCATGAGCCCGGCCGACATCGTGCAGAACTCGACGAAGTCGACCGAGTTCTACGACCCGCAGACCAACATGTTCTCGGCCGGCCCGAACATGGCCGTGCCGCGCGTGGGGCAGACGACGACCACCCTCGACAACGGCCAGGTGCTGATCGCCGGCGGGTTCAGCTTCATCCTCGTGCTCGGCTTCCCGGTCCCGTTCGTCACCGACGACGCGCAGGTCTACACGCCGGCCACGGGGGCCGCCGGCTCGTTCGGATCGCCGATCCTCATGACGCAGGACCGCTTCGCGCACAACGCGATCAAGAAGAGCGACGGGAAGGTCCTCCTGTTCGGCGGCGCGCAGGACGTCTTCTCCGACCCGTTCAACCCGGTCGCGACGGCGACGGTCGAGGAGTTCGATCCGTCGACGGGGCAGTTCCAGTTCCACGGCACGATGAGCGTCGCCCGCGGCGGGTGCGCGGTCACGCTCCTCCCGAACGACGTCGTGATCGTCGCCGGCGGCGCGTACGGCAGCATCAACCTGCCGATCCCCGACGCCACGCTCGACGTCTACGACGGCAACGCCGGCCTGCAGGCGACGGTGCAGATGCAGCACGTCCGCGGCTACTTCACGGCCACCGCCCTCCCGAACGGCGCCGTCCTCCTCGCGGGCGGCGGAGAGGAGGGGACCGCGCCGAACGAGCTCGCCTTCGACGACGCCGAGCTGCTGACCATTCCGTAGTCCGCCCCCCGGATTCCGCTCCGGATTCCCTCCTCCGGGTCGCTACCCTGGCCGACCCGGAGCGAGGGCCGCCGGCGGTCGGCTCGAACCCGAGCTCTCCCAGGAGTCGCGTGTGATCCACTCGTCCGCGGTCGTCGATCCGAAGGCGGAGATCGCCGAAGACGTCGAGATCGGTCCCTGCGTCGTCATCGAGGGGCCGGTGAAGATCGGGCCCCGGACCCGACTGGTCGCCTTCGTCCACGTCTCCGGCCACACCGAGATCGGGGCGGACAACGTGATCCACCCGTTCGCCGTGGTCGGCCACGAGCCTCAGCACATGGGGTACAAGGGCGAGCCGACGCGCCTCGTCATCGGCGACCGGAACGTCATCCGCGAGCACGCCGAGATCCACCGGGGGACGGTCCAGGGGATCGGCGAGACCGTCGTCGGGAACGACAACCTCGTCATGGGGCACGCCCACATCGGTCACGACTGCGTGATCGGGAACCACGTCACGCTGGTCAACGGCGCCCTCCTCGGCGGCCACGTCGAGGTCCACGACCGCGCGTTCGTCTCCGGCAACGTCGTCGTCCACCAGTTCGCGCGGATCGGCCGGCTCGCGATCGTCCAGGGCCTCGGCGGCGTCGGCAAGGACGTCCTCCCGTTCGCGATGGCCTCCGGCCTCGACACGATCGTCAGCACGAACGTCGTCGGGCTGAAGCGGGCCGGCTACGACGCCGCCACCCGCGAACGGATCCGCAACGTCTTCCGCCTCTTCTTCCGCCTCCCCCTCGGCGAAGCCGTCGAGGAGGCCCAGCGCCTCGACGACTCCGACGAAGTCCGAGAGATCGTCGACTTCATCGCCGGCACCCGCCGCGGGATCTCCAGGTTCGGCCGCCGCGAGCGCATGGCCCCGCGCAGACTCCCGATGCGACACGTGCTGGAACGGGAGATGTAGGGGAAGCAGGGGAGAGCAGGGGGAGAGCAACGAGAGCAGGGGAGAGCGCGGGCGAGGACGGAGAGGGGACCGACGCTCGTGCCGCGTGGTGCGCGGGACGGTGGACAGACCGCGTCAGCGCCATCCCATGGGTCTCCTCCGCTTTCCCCCTTTCCCCAAGAGGAATCGGGTGAGGAAGCCCGAAGCGGGCGAGGCGGGGGACGAGACGGGGAGGCTTCTCCGAGAGCGACCCCGCAGCGCGACTCGAGTCCTCGCGGAGACCACGCCGGACGCATCGCGCGAGGACGTGAGCGGGTCGGAGACACCTCCCCGTCTCGTCCCACGCCGTGGCGAACGCGAAGACGTTCCCGAACGCGTTGCTCT
>JAUIEL010000952.1 GCA_030428825.1 bacterium | reverse complement strand
CCCTCCATCCCCAAGAATCGGGTCGAGGGGAGGGAAGCCCGCCAGGCCCGGCCCCTCGGGGGGAGGAGTCCTTCGCCGAGCGAGTTGCGCAGCGGCCTCTGACCGACACCAGCGAGCATCCCGACGAGACGGGCCGCGAGCATGTCTGAGCGAACGAAGGAGCTCCTCCCCCCGAGGGGCCGGGCCGTCAGCGAACGCCCCGTCCCCTCCCGTACGCGTTCACCGCCCCGCGCGCAGCGGCACGCCCCGCGCAGCGGCCCGACGCTCCACGCGAAGTGGCCCTGCCCCGCGCAGCGGTCTCACCGGCCCGCGCAGCGACCTCAGCCTCGCGCAGCGACGTCACTTCCCGACCACGTCGTACTCGCGCCAGTTCACCGCATCGAAATGCCACCACTCCGTCCCGATCCCTTCGAACCCTTCCGCTTCCATCGCGGCGCGCAGCTTGTCGCGGTTCGCGGTCGCGGTCGGGGTGGCGCCGGCGTAGTCGCGGTGCGCGGCCTCGGTGAAGTCGTCGTGGTCGGTCGGCATCTCGAGCCGGCGGCCGGCGGCGTCGACCAGGGTGACGTCGACGGCGGCGCCGCGGTTGTGGCGCGAGCCGCGGTCGGGAGGAGCGACGTAGCGCGGGTCCGGGACGAGCTCCCACATCTTCCGTTGAACGGAGAGCGGGCGGTACCCGTCGAACACGAGCAGTCCGAGCCCCTCGGCGGCGAGCCGGTCCTGCACGCGGGCGAGACGATCGGCGACGGACGCACGGAGGAGGCAGGCGTCGGAGGCGTAGAGCCGCTCGCCGGTGAAGTTGTCGGCGGTCGCGTACCGGATGTCGAACCGGATCCCCGGGTGGACGTCGGCGACCGGGACGAGCGGCTCGTCGGAGACCCGGGACGTCGCGGACTCGTCCGGGCCGGCGCAGCCGCCGACGAACAGCGCGGCGACCAGCACGGCGGCCGAGAATCCTCTCATGCGTCTCCTCCTTCGGTCCTCGTTCGACAGCCGGACGTCGCCACGCTACCCTCCGCGCCGGACATGCAGCCCCCTTCCCGCGAGTTCCGGGTCGACCGCCTGCGGGTGGTGATCCACGCCACGCCGGACGCGGCGGCCGCGTCCGTGGCGGCGGAGATCGCGGCGCGGCTCGTGGAGGCGCCGACGACGGTCCTGGGGCTCGCCACCGGCCGCACGCCGATCCCGGTCTACGACGACCTCGTTCGGCGACACCTTCGGGGCGAGCTCTCGTTCGCGCGGGCGACGACGTTCAACCTCGACGAGTAC
>JAUIEL010000425.1 GCA_030428825.1 bacterium | reverse complement strand
CGCCTCGAACGCCTCCACGGCGCCCGCCTCCGCCTCCTCCCCGCCGATCCGGGCGAGCGCGAGCGCGATCATCCCCCGTCGTTCGCGGGACGACTCCCGAGCCCGCGCCTCCCGCAGCGCGGAGACGATCGACGCCCTCTCCTCCTCGGCCGGCGGAGCGGTCGAAGCGAGGAGCGACCGCTCGACGCGAGCCTCCGTCGCCCGCCATTCGTCCCCCGCCTCCACGAACCGGGCGAGCGCCGCCGCCAGACACTCCGCCGCCGCCGTCCCGTCCCCGCTCCGCGCCCGCACGATCGCCTCGTATCGGAGGACGTCCCCCTCCTCCACCGGCTCGCGCGCCTCGCGGGCCCGCTCCCGAGCGTCGGCGGCGGCGGTCCGGAACGCCTCGTCGTCCCCGAGGGCGGCCAGGGTCCGCGCGCGGTTCTTCCGCGCGATCAGCTCCTTCCCGGACGAGCCGGCCGCGCGGAACGACTCGATCGCCTCGTCGACGTCGCGCAGCGCCTCCGACGCGGCGCCGAGCTCGGCCAGCACCGTCGCCCGGTTCGAGAGCGAGGAGCCGAGGCCGTACCGCTCGCCGACCGCCCTCCGGATGCGGACCGCGTCGTCGAGCAGCCGACGCGCGCGCTCCAGCCGACCGCTGTCCCGCAGGATGAGCGCCGCGTTGTTCGCGGCGAGCGCCTCGCGGATCGGCGCGTCGTGCCGCATCGCGTGTCGGCGCAAGGCGAGGAGGTGACGGAGCGCCGCCGCCGGTCGGCCGCGCCGCGACTCGACGAGCGCGAGGTTGTTCCGGACCATCGCGCCGCCCGACGACGACCCGACCGACTCGAAGCCGGCGAGCGCCGAGCGGAGCTCCTCGAGCGCCTCGTCGAGACGCCCGAGACGAAGCGCCGCGATCCCGGCGAGGTTCGCGCGGAGGCTCCGCTCGACCACCCCCTCTCCCGGCCCCGCCGGCGCTCGGACGCGGCGGAGCACCTCCTCGTACTCGGCCGCGCGGTAGAGCGCGACCCCCTCGAGGTTCGACGCGCGACCGCGGGTCCGAGCGTCGACCGCCCGTTCCCTCGCCCGCTCCGCCCAACGCCGCGTCTCGTCGACCGCACCGCGAGCCTGCGCGAGTTCGGCTCGGGAGAGCGCGACCAGGGCCGCGAGCTCCCCCTCCCCCCCGACGCCGCGCGCGGCCTCCGTCAGCGCGGCCTCCGCCTCCTTCAGCTCCCCGCGGTCGATCCGCGCCCGGACGACCACGAATCGACAACGCCTCGCCCACCTCGGCTCGGCCTCGACGGCGCGCGACGCCCGGTCGAGCGCGGTGCGGGGCGCGCCGTGCTCCCGCAGCGTGTCGAGGACGTCGGCGAGCGCCCGGTCGGTCTCCGGCGACGGCGCGGAGAGGAAGAGGAACTGCTCCCTCGCCGGCGAGTGCGAGGGGACGGCGAGGCGGGCGGCGATCTCCCGGACCGTGCCGGTCCCGAGACCTCGCGTCCGGATCGCGGCGGCGAGTCGGGGGTGGAGTTCACGGCGGCCGTCCGCGTGCCGCAGCACGAGGCCCCGCTCCCGGAGCGCCGCGAGCGCCGCCGCGACGGCCCCCTCCTCGGCCTCCGGCCCGCCGAACACCGACAGGACCGGCTCGTCGAGCGGCTCGCGCGCGACCGCCAGCGCCTCCACGATCCGCCGCTCCAGCGCACCGAGGCGCTCGACCGCCGTCCGTCCCAGGCGCGGCGCCGCCGGAACCGCGCCGCGGTCGATCGACTCGAGCGCGGCCGCCGTCCCCGACGCGCGCCGGAACGCCGTCGCGAACGCCTCGACGATCCCTCGCACGACGCCTCGCTTCCCCTCGCACACCCTCTCCCCCACCCTCCGGACGAGGGCCGGGTCGAGCCGCGCGGCGGTGGACCGGGAGATCGCGGCGGCGAGCGCGGCGGGCTCGACGGGCGGGATCTCGATCACGGCGGCGCCGATCCCGAGCGGGCGTCCGGACGCGAGGAGGAGCCCGCCGCTCGGGACCTCGCGACCGAACGCGGCGGTCCGGAGGGCCGACAGGACGTCCGGCTCGAGCCGGTCCGCGTCGTCGACGAGCAGCACGGCGTCGGTCGGGAGCGCGCGCAGCGCCCGGGTCGTCCGCCGGAAGACCGCGCTCTCCCCGTCGCCGACCCCCGGCGCCTCGTCGTCGGACGACCCGTCGACGCCGAGCGAGGCGGCGATCCGCGCGGCGAACTCCAGGCCGGAACTCCCCCGCGCGAGGACCGCCGGCCGGCCGGCGAGACGCGCCGCGCGGAGCTGCCGGTCGAGGAGCGCGCTCTTGCCGGAGCCGGGCGGCCCGACGAGCTCGACGACTCCCGACCGGACGACCCGCTCGAGCGGTCGGTCGACTCCGCCGGGACGCGCGATCCACGGGAGCGGGACGAGTCGGGTCCGACGCCACGCGGAGTGGGCGCGGCGGAGGCGGGGGTCGTCGAGCGCGGCCGCCGCGCCCGGGAACCGCGCCTCCGCCCGCTCGGCGTCGAGACGATCGACGAACGCGGCGAGAGCGGGGTCCAGGTCGACCAGGACCGTCTCCCGGAGCGTGCGCCCGAGCGAGAAGAGATCGGCGCGAGGGTCGACCGCTCCCCCGGCCCTCACCTCGGGAGCGGCGTACGCCTCCGTTCCGCCGGCCCGCCCCGCGAACGACGCCGCGGATCGGTCGAGCGCGAGTCCGGCGTCGACGAGCACGGCGTGGAGCCGCCCCCCCTCCCGCCGGACGATCACGTTCGACGGCTTCACGTCGAGGTGGAGGAACGACTCGCCGTGGAGCCGATCGAGGGCCGACAGGAGCGCCGCCGCCATCTCGCGGCCGAGCTCCGGCGCGAGCGATCCGTGCCGGCGGACGTGCGCGTCGAGCCCCTCTCCGGGGACGAAGTCGAGGACGACCGTCGACGCGCCGTCGACCTCGACGAGATCGATCGCCCGCGCGAGCGCCGGGTGCGTGACGGCCGAGAGGACGCGGAACTCGCGCTCCGCCTCGTCCGGCGCGTCGGCGGGGGCCGACTTGAGGACGACCCGGGCGCCGGAGCGGGCCCGGTCCCGGGCGACGCGCACGAGCCCCGATCGACCCGCCCCGAGCGCCCGGAGGTCCTCGAATCGACTCACGGCGTGACGAGGAACTCCGCCGCGGTCGGGCCGGCGATCCCGTTCCCGGAGAGGTCCGCGACCGTCGCGTCGACCTCGACCCGAACCGTCGCGCCGGCGGGGAACGGGAGGAGCGGCCGGAGTCGGGTCACCGTCACGCCGCCGGTCGAGGTCGACGTCGCCGCCGGCCACGGTCGAGCGAACTCGCCGGGCGGAGCGACGAGGAGCCGCACGCGACGACCGTACGTCAGGGCATCGCCGTCGAGCGCCTCGGAGAAGACGAGCCGGACGTCCGAGAGCGGCGACACGAACGACGCGCCGGGCTCCGGCCCCCACTCGTCGACGTACGGCGTCTCGCCCTCGGGGACGACCACGACCACGTCGCTCGAGACGCCGGCGGTCGGCAGGTCGACGAGGACGAGAGGCCCGGACGCGGCGGCCTTGGGCAACGTCACCTGGAACGACGTCGGCGTCTTGGCCGACGGGACCAGGACCGCGTCTCCGAGCACCGCCAGGCACCCGCCGGCGCCGTTCCCGGACGGGAGACCGCTCCCCGTCACCGTGAGGACGGTCTTCGAGGATCCGACCGAGGACGAGACGGACGTCAGGACGGGGAGGTCCGCGACGTTCCCGAGCCACTCCCGCGCGCCCGGCGGCGTGCTCGGCGCGGGATGGAGCTGGACGGTGTCGACCGCGAAGCGCGGCGTCTTCTCCCCGACCGGAGCGTCGCCGGGGCCGCCCGAGATCGCCTCGACGCGCACCACGAGCTTCGGCGGGTGCGGCCGGTACGTCTTCACCACGAACCCGATCGCGAAGATCGGCATCGGGTCGCCGGGCGGCGGAGCGGCGGAGATCGCGACCCGAAGCGCTCCCGCGCCGAGCACGCCGGCCGCGTTGTCGATGCACGGCGGGAGCGGAGTGAACCACTCGGGCTGCAGCGGCTCGAGGCAGATCGCCTCGACGTGCTCGGGGTCGAAGGCGATCCGGACGTGGAAGACGCTCGGCACGACGTCCCCCGCCGCCAGCGCGAGCGGCACGAGGAAGACGTCGTTCGCCTGCGGGACGACGTCCGGAGTCGTCAGGAGCACGGAGCCCTCCGGGAGGGACGGGTCGAACTCCGCCTGCGGCGACGCGGCGACCACGAACGACGCGGAGAGGCCGCGGAGGCCGGACTCGAGGTTCCTCACCGACACCACGCCGGTCTCGTCGGGGGCCGTGAACTCGATCCGGTCGGCGGTGGCCGACACCACGTCGGCCACGACGTCCCCGATCAGGACCTCGTTGGCGAACGGTCCGCGGCCGAACCCCTCCCCCTCGAGGACGACGGTGGCGCCCGGCGGCGCGAACGGAGGGCTCACGGCGTGGACGACCGGCGTGCCGACGGCGACCTCGCCGAACGGCGGGACCGAGGTCGCGTCGAGGGCCGGGAAGGTGAGCATCGAGAAGTCGATCTCGGTGACGCTCCCGTCCCCGTCGACGTCCGCCCGGAACGCGGCGTCGGGAGGGAGCGGGACGACGCCGTCGAGCGCTCGACGGAGCCGCAGGAGGTCGTTGGCGTCGAGCCGATGGTCGCCGTCGACGTCCCCCTTGAACGGGCTCGGGGAACGCTCCGCGCAGGTCGCGGGCGGGACGAGGGCGCCGAGAGACGAGGCGACGACGAGGGACGAGACGAGTCGATTCAGCATCGGAGGAGCCGGAGGGAGACCTGAACGCGTCGAGAATACCACGGGGTCCATCCCCCCCAAGGCTCACGTGAGACGCGGCGGGTCCTCCTCCAGTCGGACGATGCAACCCTTGAACTTCCCCGCCTTCTTCGCCCACTTCCGGAACAGGCCGTCGAGCTTCGGCTCGAGGTCCTGGTCGAACTCGACCGTGAGGCTGCGCCGCCGCGCCCGCGTCGGATCGAGCCCCTCCTCCCCGCGGGCGTCGAGGTGCCGGATCACGTCCGCCGCGCTCTCGAACCGGTCCGCCGGACGCTTCGCCGTGGCGCGGGCGACGAGGGACTCGAGATCGTCCGGAACGTCGGGACGGAGCCGACCCGGGGGCGGCACCGGGTCCCGGAGGTGCATCCGCATCACCTCCGCCGGAGAGTCGGCCATGAACGGCACGTACCCCGTCAGCATCTCGTACGCGAGGATTCCGAGCGAGTAGACGTCCGACCGCCCGTCGACCTCCTCGCCGCGCGCCTGCTCGGGGGAGAGGTACTTCGGCGTCCCGGAGACGTTCTCCTCCGGCCCGGCCGCGCCCTCCCGGGTCTGCGCGATCCCGAAGTCCGTCACCTTCACGCGACCGCTCGGGGTGACGAGGACGTTGCCGGGCTTCACGTCGCGGTGGACGATCCCGCGGGCGTGCGCGTGCTCGAGCGCCGCGGCGAGCTGCCGCAGGATCGATCGGGTGTCGGAGAACGAGAGCCGTCCCCGCTCGTTCAGGATCTTGCGCAGATCGACGCCGTCGACCTTCTCCATGATGATGAAGAAGGTCGCGTACGCCTGCTCGTGATCGATCACCCGGACGATGTTCTCGTGCCGGAGCGTCGCCATGATCTTCGACTCGTTCATGAAGCGGCTCGCGAACCGCTCGTCGTAGACGAGTTCGTGGTCGAGCATCTTGATGGCGACGGCGGTGCCGAGCGTCTCGTGCCGCGCCTCGAAGACGTACGACGCGCCCCCCTCGCCGAGCTCGCCGGTGATCCGGTACTTCCCGACCGAGCGGATGTTCTCCCCCTCGAGCAGGCGCTGGCCGAGGATCGTGCTGAGGAAGGTCGCGACGCCCGTGTTCCGCCGGATCAGGTCGCGGAACGGCTCGCGGCGCAGGCGGAGGCAGGTGACGTCGCCGCGCGCCCGGACGTCGGCGGTCCGGGTCTCGCCGGTCAGGAGCGCCATCTCGCCGAAGATCTCGCGCGAGCCGAGCCGGACGGTCAGCATCTCGCGCCCGTCCGGGTTCGACACGACGACGTCGACGGTCCCGTCGCGGACGACGTACATCGCGTCCCCCTCCTCGCCGCGCGAGAGGATGGCGTCCTCGCCCGAGAACGAGATCTCCTCGAACTGCTCGGCGAGGAGGGCGCGGTCGGCATCGCTGAGGGAGCGGAAGGCCGGGACCCCGGCCAGGAACTCGAACCGACTCACCGGGCGGACCTCCGGCGGAGCGGCGGCGCGACGGGGATCGACGCGCCCAACGACGCGAGGCGGCGGGGGTTCCGGTCCATC
>JAUIEL010000424.1 GCA_030428825.1 bacterium | reverse complement strand
GACGATCTTGCGGAGGGAGCGGTGCGCCTTCCGGGAGCCCTTCACGACGTCCTTCGCGACGAGGAGGTTCTTCGGGGGGCGGCGCGTGCCGTACGCGGTCCGGAGGGTCTCGAGGAGGGCGGACCGGATGATGCAGCCGCCCTTCCAGATCCTCGCGACCTCGGCGCGGTCGATCTTCCAGCGGTACTCGCGCGAGCCCGCCTCGATCAGCTCCATCCCCTGCGCGTAGGCGCAGACGCGGCCGAGCCAGAACGCCTCGGCGAGCGCCTCCCGGAGGAGTTCGGGCTTGCCGGTCGCCTGCTTCTTGGTCGGTCCGCGCAGCTTCTTCGCGGCGGCGACCCGCTCTTCCTTCAGGGAGGAGAGGACGCGGGCGTCGACGGCGGCGGCGATCGTCGGGACGGCGACGCCGAGCTCGAGGGCGAGCGAGGCGGTCCAGCGGCCGGTCCCCTTCTGACCGGCGCGGTCGAGGACCTTCTCGACCAGCGGTTCGCCGTCGTCGTCCTTCACGGTCAGGATCTTCGCGGTGATCTCGACGAGGAACGACTCGAGCGGGCCGGCGTTCCATTCCGCGAAGACCGCCGCCGTCTCGTCGACCGACATCCCGAGCGCGCGCCGCATCACGTCGTACGCCTCGGCGAGGAGCTGCATGTCGCCGTACTCGATGCCGTTGTGGACCATCTTCACGAAGTGGCCCGCGCCGTCCGGTCCGACGTGCGTCACGCACGGTCCGGCCTCGGTCTTCGCGGCGATCGATTCGAGCGTCGGGCGGAGCTGCTCCCAGGCGTGGGGGCTGCCGCCGGGCATGAGCGACGGGCCGTGGCGCGCCCCCTCCTCGCCGCCGGAGACGCCCATGCCGACGAAGTGGAAGCCGGCCTTCCGGCACGACTCCTCGCGGCGCCGCGTCTCCTCGAACCAGGAGTTGCCGCCGTCGATCACCACGTCGCCGTCGTCGAGGAGCGGGCCGAGGCGCTCGAGGACCTGATCGACCGGCTTGCCGGCCTTGATCATGATCAGGATCCGGCGGGGCCGCTCGAGCGCGCCGACGAACTCCTCGAGCGACTTCGTGCCGGTGAAGCTCTTCCCGGCGTTCCGCGCCAGGAAGGCGTCGGTCCAGTCCGGCTCGAGGTTCCAGACCGCGACCGACGTCCCCTTCTCCTCGACGTTCTCCGCGAGGTTCGAGCCCATCGTGCCGAGACCCAACACACCGAATGCGGCCATCTCACCCTCCCGGTGACGGTCGTCGCGTGAACTCAGCTCGCCTCGATCTCGGCGCGCTTCTCCTCGATCGTCTTCAGCAGCCCGTCGTACGCGTCGGCGAACTTCTTCACGCCTTCGTCCTCGAGCTGGCGCGTCAGCGCCTGGAAGTCGATCCCCGCCCCCTCCAGCGCCGCGAACGCCGCGCGCGCGTCGTCGAGACCCTGCTTGACGCGCGGCTCGGGGTCGCCGTTCTCGCGGTAGTCCTCGTAGGTCTGCGGCGGCATGGTGTTGACCGTGTCCTCGCCGATCAGCGCCTCGACGTAGTAGTCGTTCGGGAGCGCGGGGTCCTTGGTCGACGTCGACGCCCAGAGCGGGCGCTGGACGCTCGCGCCCTTCTCCTTCAGCGAGCGGAAGCGGGGGGCGTCCTTCACCGCCTCCTCCCACGCCTCGTACGCGAGCCGCGCGTTCGCGACGCCGAGCTTGCTCTTGTAGGCGGCGAGCGAGTCCTTCCCCTCGATCGTGTCGTCGACGAGCGTGTCGACGCGGCTGACGAAGAAGCTCGCCACCGACGCGACGTGGTCGATCGGGTCTCCGGCCGCGGCGCGGCGCTCGAGCGCGCGGAGCCAGTGCTCCATCACCTCGCGGTACCGCTCGATCCCGAACAGGAGGGTGACGTTGATGTTGATCCCCTCGAGGAGGCAGGTCTCGATGGCGGGGAGGCCGGCCGCGGTCCCGGGGATCTTGATCATGACGTTCGGCCGATCGCACGCGCTCCAGAGGCGTCGGGCGTCGGCGATCGTCCCGTCGGTGTCGTGGGCGAGGCGGGGCGACACCTCGAGCGACACGTACCCGTCCCGCCCGTCGGTCGCGTCGAAGACCGGCCGGAACCGGTCGGCCGCGTCCCGGATCTCGGCGACGGCGATCTTCTCGAACAGCGCCTCCGCGTCGAGGGCGCGGTCGGCCGCCCGGATGTCGTCGTCGTAGAGGTCGGACTTCGCGATCGCCTTCTGGAAGATCGCCGGGTTCGAGGTCATCCCCGCCAGCTTGTCCTCGGCGATGAGGCGGTCGAGCGTCCCGTCGCGGACGAGGTCGCGGCGGATGTAGTCGTACCAGACGGACTGGCCGAGCTCGGAGAGGCGGGCGAGCGGGTTCGACATGGTCTGCTCCTTCGGTCGTTCGTTTCGTTCTACCGACCGGAGCGACCCGTGTCATTCGGCGCGTGCCGGATCCCGTTCGGGCGGACCGCCCGCCTCCTCGCGGACGAACCACTCGGGGAACAGGTCGGCGTAGAACCCGGCGTCGCGCGCGTCCTGCGCCGAGGGCGGCCGTCGCGGCGGGGGGAGGGACGCGGGGCGGGCGAAGTCGATCAGCAGGACGACCTTCCAGCGGTCCGAGCGGTTCCACGCCTCGTGCTCGGCGGTGTCGTCGAAGACGAACGTCTCCCCCTCGTGCCAGCGGTACCGCTCCCCGTCCACCACGATCGCGCAGTCCTCGGGGATCTGGAGGCCGAGGTGGCATCGGAGCATGTCCGCGCGCTCGCCGCGGTGCGGCGGCAGGGTCGTGCGCGGCCCGAGGCGGGAGTACCCGGCCGTGAAGAGGCCGGGGATCGTGTCGAGCAACGCCGCCGTCGCCGGACAGCGTCGGCGGTTCCGTTCGACGTCGTGGCCCGCGATCCGGAACCCGAACACCTTCCACTCCCCGGCGTACGCCGACGCCTGGGGCCAGTCCTTCCACTCGTTCGCCGGCAGGCGGCTCCACTCCGCGTGGACGGCGTCGAAGCCGTCCTCCAACGCGGCACGGAACCCGAACTCCTCGTCGAAGACGACGCGGGTCATGGCACCATCCCTTCTTCTTCTTCTTCTTCTTCTTCTTCTTCTTCTTCTTCTCGCTGCGTCAGTCCCTCTCACACGCCTCGACGAGGCGCTCCGACACGACGAGCGGACGCGCCAACCCCGAGAGGTCGAGCCCGGTCTCCACCAGATGGGGAAGGTGGGAGCCGTTGCAGATGAGCGTCCGATTGTTCGAGTCGGCCAACATCTCCTTCACTTCCAGGACGTCCTCGATCTGCATCCCCGCCTCCGCGACGTAGGAGCAGACCCCGTTCTCCTGTCCGGTCACCTCGAGCCCGAAGTCGCGCGGGCGGTCGAAGACGATCGTGTCCGGGTGGAGCTGGTACTCGCTCACGAACGCGGCGAGCCCGAACCGGTCGCGGAGTCCGGCGAGCGTCCGCGCGGTGTGGAGCGCCTCGCGCCGCGTCTCGGACGGGAACCCGACGAACCAGAGGAGCTCGGCGGAGATCCCCGCCCCCCGGAGGTTGTCGAGCATCCGCGGCACGTCCTCGACCCGGAACCCCTTGTCCATCCGGTCGACCAGCCGCTGGGTCGCCGACTCGAACCCGAGCATCAGCGACCGGCAGCCGCCGCGCGCCAGCCCCTCGCAGTACGCCGGGTCGAGGAGCGCCCGCTCGAACTTCATCCCGGCGACCCAGTGCAGGTCGAGCCCCTCCTCCTCGACGACGCGGGCGACGACCGGCGCGCTGCGCGGAGGGAGGCTCGAGTCCTGGAGCTGCACGTACCGGGCGCCGTGCGTCCGCGCGAGGTCGACGAGGTCGCGTCGGATCGTCTCCTCCGACGCGAGCCGGTAGTTCTCGCGCCACCCGATGCTGCAGAAGGTGCACCGGCCCCAGTAGCAGCCGCGCGCGGTCATCGCCGGGAAGATCGGCCGCGGCGCGAACTCGAGCGACAGGTCGGCGGCGGCGAAGTCGGGGGGAGGCAGCGCGTCGAGATCGTCGAGGAGGACGGCGTCCGGCCGGCGCGCGCCGCCCCGTCCGTCCGGGCGGGCGAGGTTCGGGACCGCCTCCAGCGCCCCGTTCCCGGCCAACGCGTCGGCG
This sequence comes from bacterium, assembly GCA_030428825.1. GTDB lineage: Bacteria > Planctomycetota > B15-G4 > B15-G4 > JADJEK01 > JAUIEL01. Next base: position 2,262 of record JAUIEL010000424.1, on the reverse strand, counting down.
AGACGGACGATCGTCTCGCCGCCGTCGCCGACGCAGACCGAGTCGACGAACCGGAACGCGAACCCGTCCTCGAGCCACCGGTCGGCGAACTGCGTGACGAGCGGGCCGCCGAGCGCGAGGTGGACGTCCGGCGCGCGCTCCCGCAGGCGCTTCGCCAACCGGACGGTCTCCGCCGCCTGCTCGGGGAACGCCAGGGTGATCCCGACCAGCCCGGGGTCGCCGGCGAGCACGGCGTCGAGCAGCGCCTCCTCGCGGAGGTCCCGGTGCACCGTCCACGGGTCTTCGTCCGCGAAGCGCCCGAGGTCGGCCGCGAACGTCGCGCGGTGCGGGGAGACGATCGGGTCGAGCTGACAGAAGAACGCGAGCGCGTCGACGACGTTCCAGAACGCGTCCCGGAACGTCGCCGGCTCGAAGAAGCGGACCGGGTCGCGCAGCGTCTCCTTGCTCGACGTGCCGCGCCGGAGCGCCTCCTCGCGCGCGTCGAGCGTCCGCCGCGCCGCGGGCGACAACGTGTCCGCGTGGTGGTGCGCGAGACGGAGATACCGGTCGGTCCGCGCGTCGGTGAGCAGGAGGTCGGCGGCGAGGAGGTTCAGGTCGAGCGCGCGCGCGCGATGCCCGGCGCGGTTCAGCGCGCCGGCGAGCAGCGGGAGCGCGTGGTACAGGCGGTTCGGCAGACTGACCGCCGGCGGGAAGACGAGCGCGACGTCCATCGCGCTCCAGGCTACCACCGTCCGGCGGCTCGGTCGGGACCGAGGCGCGGGAGCCCCCCGCGACCTCGTCCGCGCGTTTCTCTCCTGCTCTCCCGTCTGGGCGGAAGATGGGCGTTCAATCCGGGAACTCCACGACCTCCACGACCGGCCCCGGCCGCCGGAGACCCCACAGCGTGAGGTACGGCCACCGGACCCGGTAGACCCAGGCGCCGGAGTTTCGCGTCGGTCCCGGCTCGACCCGGTGGATCACCCGGCCGAGCGAACGGAACGCGGCGATCCCCGGGTCCGCCTCCTCGAGCGAGCTGAAGAAGAACGACAGCCCGTGCGTCGCGCCGAGGGCGCGCAGCGTCCGCCGCCGTTCCGCCTCGTCCGCCGTCCACCGCCCCGCGAACGGGAAGCGGAGGTCCCAGACGCGGTCGACCTCGCCGGGACCGAACGGGGGGAAGCGCCGTCCCGAGCGGAGCTCGTCGTCCCAGAACGTCGTGGCGTCGATCGCCGCGACGTGCGATTCGATCGCGCTCCTCGTCAACGGCAGGGGAGCGTCGAGGAACGGCGTCGCGACCACGACCGCGTCGTCCGGCAGGTGCGCGTCGAGCCACCGCTTCGCGACGAGCCGGGTGTCCTCCTGCCCCCAGAGCCACGCGATCCGCGCCGCGACCAGGGCGCTCGGCAGGACGAGCAGGACCGTCGCGACGACGAGCGCGGTCCGCCGGCGCGGCGGCGCGAGCCGGGCGGCGGCGCCCGCGGCGGCGACCCCGGCGAGCGCGAAGAGCGGCGGCAGGACGGGGAGGAGCATCCGCGGCGCGTACGACCGGATCCGTCCGAACAGGAGCGCGGCGACGACGAACAGCACGAGCCCCGGCAGCGCGAGCCGCAGCCAGCACGAGCGCCGCGCGACGCCGACGAGCAGGGCGAGCGCGGCGAGGAGGACCGGGATCGGCTCGTTCTCGAGGAGCGACATCGGGACCCGTCGCAGGCCGGCGAGGCCGAGGCTCTCGACCATGACCGAGGCGTGCGAGCCGAGCAGCGCGGTCGAGTCCGCCGCGCCCGTCGCCACCTCGAACCCGGCGATCAGGAGCCCGGGGTACGCGAGCGGGACGGCGAGGAGGACGAGCAGCCCCGCCTTCACGAGCGGCGCGAACCCGGTCCGGGCGAGCGCGGCGGCGACGGCGATCGGCACCGCGACGAGGAAGCCGGTGTGCAGCGTCGCCGCGGCGAGGAGCCCGAACGCTCCGGCGACGACGATCTCGCGGCGCGCGCCGCCGGCGACGGCCCGGCTGGCGTGGAACGTCGCCGCGGTCAGGAAGAACGTGACCGCGACGTGCGGCTTCACGAGGTGCGCGTGCTGCACCCCGAGGAACGAGAACGTCGCGAACGCCGCCGCGACGAGGCCCGCCGCCGCCCCGCGGAGGAGCGCCCCGAGCCGGAAGACGTAGACGACCGTCGCCGCGCCGAGGACCGCCGAGACGACGCGGCCGAGCCAGACGCCGGACACCCCGTCGAACGCCTCCATCAGCCCCCAGACGACGAGGTGTCCGGCGTCTGGCTCGGC